>JADFHU010000683.1 GCA_022567055.1 Planctomycetota bacterium | reverse complement strand
CGTAGAACAGCTACGCCTGTGGTTTCGCTCAATCGGGCGCGACCCAATAGGGGGCACACTTGGACCCCAAATTGTCCAACTTATTTCTTGCCGATCCCTAACGGTGAGGGGACTCATGCCTGAGCACGTCACTCTCTCGATCAACGGCCGCTCTCTCACCGTGCCGGTCGGCACCGTGGTCGCGGCGGCCTTGGCGCGCTCGGGTCACGCGCACTTCAGACACTCACCCTCCGGAGGTCCACGGGGGCCCCTCTGCGGCATGGGGACCTGCTTCGAATGCTGTGTCACGATTGACGGACAGCCGAACCGGCGTAGCTGTCTGACGCTCTGCCGAGAGCGCATGGAGGTCCGTACGGATGGCTGACGCCACGCTCGAGTTTGAAGTGGTGGTTGTCGGGGCTGGACCCGCAGGCATCGCCGCCGCCACCGTCGCGGCAGAAGCAGGTCATCGTGTAGCACTGGTGGAATCCGCACCCTGGGTCGGCGGCCAGATTTGGCGCGATTCGGCGTCCGGATCGATCCCCCGGATCGGCAGGCTGTGGCTGAACAGACTGCAGGCTTGCGGGGTCCGGGTGTTTAACGAAGCCACCGTGATAGACAGCCCTCAAATCGGCCGCCTGCGCATCGAACGGACGGACCGTATTCTGGACCTCAATTGGGAGAAACTCGTATTGGCCGTGGGCGCCCGGGAACTCTTCATTCCCTTTCCGGGATGGACACTACCCAATGTCTTCGGGGCGGGAGGACTACAACTGCTGGTCAAGGGGGGTTGGCCGATCGCGGGAAAGCGAATCGCGGTGGCTGGCAGCGGTCCGCTACTCTTCGCCGTGGCAGCCAAATTACGGGCGTGTGGCGCACAGGTACCGCTCATCGCGGAGCAATCTGATTTTGGCAAGCTCTTGCGTTTTGGCCTCACCTTGCCTTGGATGTCCCCCTCCAAACTGGTCCAGGCCGCGGCGTACAAGGCCAAGCTCCTAGGTGTGCCCTACCGGAGCGGCTGCTGGCCCCTCGAAGCGCATGGCGACCTTGAGCTCGAGTGCGTGACATTTCGCTCGGGCACCAAGACCTGGACCGAAGACTGTGACGGTCTCGCCTGTGCCTTCGGACTGGTGCCCAATACAGAATTGCCTCAGTTACTCGGCTGCGCGTTACAGCAGGGCTTCGTCAAAGTCGATGCCTGGCAGAAGACGTCTGTCAACGGGGTCTACTGTGCCGGAGAACCCACCGGGATTGGCGGCGTCGACCGTGCCCTTGTTGAAGGACAGATCGCCGGCTTTACCACGGTCCGTCAAAGGAATCGGGCCCGGCGACTCTTCGGCAGACGCGCCAAAGCCCATAGGTTTTCGCGGGTCTTGGAGCAGACGTTCGCCCCGCGCGCGGAACTTAGGACCTTGGCCACGCCGGAAACCATCATATGCCGCTGCGAAGATGTCACTCTTAAGGAGATTGTACCCTTCGATCAGTGGCGGGCCGCCAAGCTTCAGACACGCTGCGGCATGGGTAACTGCCAAGGCAGGACCTGCGGCAGCGCCACTCAGTTTCTCTTGGGCTGGAAGAACGACTCCATTCGGCCGCCTCTCTTTCCGGCACGGATAGACAGCCTCGTTCAGCGATACCGCCAATCCACTTTGCCATGATAGGCCATGGTCGTGTCCACCAGAGCGAAGAAATCCGGATCATAGGCTTCGAGCGCCTCGCGCGTGGCGATCGGACGGTCCGCGTCGTTGGGCGGCAGGCATTCCCCGCTGGCATCGAAGTAGGCCATGACGCCCTCGGCCCAGAAGTCGGCAGGGCCGTGGATGGCCGCCGTGCCCTTCCAAAGGCCCTTGGTCTTGGCCTTCTCGAAGAGTGCCAAGAGCGATTCGCCGAAGCGGACGTCGAGTCGCTCGACCCGTAACTCGTACTGCTGCACGTCCCGTCCTCTGTTCTCCCAGTTGGGATCGACGGGACGGTGTCCGGTGACATGATAAATCGCCTTGGCAAAAAGCCGGATGACCTGAGAGCCGACGGCGGCGCTGGGGTCGCCCTCACCGACGACGTTTTCCTGTGACACCACCAACAAGTGGGTCTCCGCCGTGTATTCGAGGAAACGGGCCGTGTGGTCGATGTTTTGACCTTGGACCTTTTGGCATTCAGGCAAGTCAGACAGACGCTCGTTGGGTCCGAGGACGACCAATTTGACGCCCTCGGCCATCAGGGCCTTGAGGATGTCGTGACGGTAGGCAAACATTTTACGGATCGTGTCGTTGGCCTTGAGCAGGGCTTCGTCACTGGCCTGCCGCCCTACGACCGTGAACTCGCGTGCCCAGGTGAACTTCGTATAGTAGGGATCGATATTGAATTGGGCAGGCGGTGCTGTCACGTTGGGAAGTGGCTGCAGCCATGTGTAATGCCAATCCTGCTCGGGACTCAGGTTGAAGGTCGAACGAACCAGTTCGTAGCCCATGGGGTCATAGACCTTGAGTGCTTCCCGGGTGCCGACGGGACCATGGTTCCAGTTGTTGATGCGGTTGCAGTTGAAGTAAGCCTGGGCAATCTCCGCCCAGTACTCACCGGCATTGCCCGCGGCATAGGCATCTTTGTAGAGACCTCGGTCCAGGGCGCTTCGATAGGCTATGTTCTTTCTCTCGGTCCAGGTGGGGTCCATCCTTCGCAATGTGCTATCGATGGTGTGACAAAATTCATGGACGGCAATACTCTCATCGTCATAACGGTCGAGGGGTAGACTGAGCAAATTCTCTTCGCCAAAGCTGGTCGGATGTCCGCCCGTGCCCCGCACGCGCTCGTTGAGATAATCGGGATTTCGGGCGTTCCTGTTTTCCGGCATGTCGGTGTAGACCTGGTCTTTGCCAATGATGATGAGGTACATGCCCCGTGCCACCAGGGCCTCCTGGATGTCAGGACGGCCGGCCAGCATGTGTGTGACGATCTCGTGGGTCCGCTCCAGGGCACGGTCAGCGACGACGTCTGCGGCCACCACGGGCACGCCTTTGATGTCGATGTATTTCTGGTAGAAGTCACGGTATCCCTGAAGATCTACGGGTCCACGACTTCGTCGACCTTCAGGACGATTGGCGACCTGCTCGAAAAAGGATTCCGGAGGCGCGGTGACAGGTGGGATGACGTCGCTCGTCGTTGAGGATTCAGTTTGAAGGGCCATCCGCGCGATCTTGGCAGCCACAGGCGCCGCCGCGGGTGACTTGGGGCGACTCGGGCCTTGCGCGTTGGAGTCGGCGGTGGTGACGAGGATTAAACATAATGACGCAACATGGCGGAGAGGCCTTGATGCGTCACAAAAGAGTCTCTTGTTCATCTTTGGGTCCTTTCTGTACAACGAGGCAGAAGAATGCGCGTTGCGATGACATGCGTTCGATCTTTCGGAGGGTACGACAGGCTCCGTCTTGCATGACTCCTAAGAGTGCCTATCAAAACGAATCGTTGCACCGAAAACGAGCGTTTCTGCGACTGGCAAGGAAGGCGAAGCAG
>JADFHU010000072.1 GCA_022567055.1 Planctomycetota bacterium | reverse complement strand
GGCTTATTCTGCGTCTGGACGGCGTCAGGCTCCATCGACCGTCCTCGGACGGCCTGCTTCGCCTTCCTTGCCAGTCGCAGAAACGCTCGTTTTCGGTGCTACGATTCATTTTGATAGGCACTCTAAACGATTGTACCACCACAGGGAGTGTTATCAATGAAAAGGTGAGCCAGACACCCTGGATCTGCCCGGCAATTGGAATGAGGCGTAGGGCGAATCCCTAAGGAGGCGCCCCGTCATCGACTCCTGCGCAATCGCTTGTCTCAGAAGGCGGCCTCCAGGGCGATCTTGCCCATGGCTCTGCCGTCCTGAAGCTTTTGATGGGCCTTCCCCACATCCTTGAAAGCAAAGGTTTGCGGGTCTATCAAAGGCTTGATGCGGCCGTTGTCGACCAGCCGGCCCAGGCGTAGGAGGACGTCACCATGGTGGACCCGGCCCTTGCCTGTGATCAGCGGCAGTCCCATGAAGACGCAATGGAGTGTGATGCTCTTGGCGTGCAGGGTGGTCAGATCCTGGGTGGAGCGGGCGGCGATGGTCACGACCGTACCGCCGGCCCGTGCGGCTTGAAAGCTTCCGGTCAGGTTGTCATCGCCGACCGTGTCGAACACCACGTCAAAGCCCTCGCCGCGCGTGTGCTGCTGCACGTATTCCGCAACGGTGTGCTCGCGGTAGTTGATGACTTCATCCGCACCCAGGCTCCGGGCCTGTTCCGCCTTACGTTCATCGGACACCGTGGTATACACGATCGCGCCGGCGCACTTGGCCAATTGGAGACCGATGTGTCCCACGCCGCCGGTGCCCGCATGGACCAGGACCCTCTGGCCCGCCTCTACCCGCGCCCGATCGATCAGGGACTCCCAGGCGGTGATGCCGACCAGGGGCAAGACCGCGGCTTCCTTGAGACTCAAGGTGGCAGGTTTGGGCGCCACCAGATCGGCATCGGCAAGCATATACTCGGCCAGGGCACCGCCGAGTCCTTTGAATCCACCGGCGCAGGCATAGACCTCGTCACCAGGCTGCAGGTCATCGACTCCAGGACCCACGGCCTCGATCCGACCTGCCACGTCCCCATGCAAGACGGCCGGCATCTCGGGGGCAAGGGCCGGGATGAGCCCGCTACGGAGCTTCCAGTCGACGGGATTCACGCTCGATCCGGACACTCGGATCAAGACGTGGCCCAGGCTCACTTCGGGAACCGCCTGTTCCACCGGAGCGAATTCCTCGGGCCCACCAAATCGATTGATAACCATTGCCTTCATGGTGTAATACTCCCTGATTAATACTTCAAGAACGGTATCCGCCGATTCATGTCCTCATCCATTCACCACATTGACGGGGTTGCCCTCTAGAAAGGCGCGAAGGTTTTCCGCGGTGATGTTCATGGCACGCCGTCTGGCATCGCGGCTGGCCCAGGCCAGATGGGGGGTGATGTGACAGTTCTTGGCCCGGAAGAGGGGATTGTCGGCGGCAGGGGGCTCCACGTTCAACACATCCAGCCCCGCACCGCCGATGTTGCCCTCATTGAGCGCCCGAGTCAGATCTGCCTCATTGACCAGGGGGCCCCGGGCCGTGTTGATCAACCAGGCCGTTGATTTCATCTTGGACAAGGTCTCGGCGTTGATAATCTCTCGATTCTGCTCAGTCAAGGGACAGTGCAGGCTAACGACATCGGCTTCTTGAAATAGCGTGTCTAGGTCTACATATCGGATACCCGCAACGGCTTGCGGCGACGGATCGTTGGCAATCACCTGCATACCCAAGGCCAGGGCGACGCGGGCGACGCCTCGACCGATCTGACCGCAGCCCATCAGGCCCAGTGTCCGGCCGGTCAGTTCGACCTGGGGATAGTCCCAGTAGCAGAAGTCCTCGCCCTTAGACCACTTGCCTGCGCGAACCGTCTCGCTGTGGTACTCCACGCGCCGGGCCAGGGCCAGGATGTGGGCCAGCGTGGCCTGGACCACGGAATCGGTACCATAGCCGGGGACATTCGTCACCGGGATGCCGCGCTCCCGTGCCGCATCCAGGTCTACCACATTGTATCCCGTCGCCGAGACACCGACATAGCGCAGACGCGGAAGCCGCCCGATCAATTCGCGATCGTAGAGGACCTTGTTGGTGATCACAGCATCCGCGTCACGACTTCGCTCGTAGAGTTGCTCGGCGGGGGTGCGCTCATGAATGGTACAGGGGCCCAGGCCTTCAAGCGGTCCCCAGTCCAGGTCGCCGGGATTCATGGTATAGCCGTCGATGACGACGATGTTTGGTTGGGATGGGTTAGCCATACTCACTCAATGGTATCCGACCACCTCGACAGGCTCCCAGGTGCGTCACCAATCCTTTACGACCTTGACATATCGATTGCTATGAATACGCTATGACAATAAGCAGCTAACGGCAATGAGACGGACGCGAAATCGTTTTCGATCCCGTCAATGCACCTCTACGATAATGACCAGATCGGCCATGCTGTCAATAGAGACTTATAACGTGCCCCACAATTTAAATCGAAGCATCGTCCGCCAGGCGCTTGTCCTGGGGAAAATGAACCCTTAGAATGCACAGGTATCTTGATACCTGGCCTTAAGAGATTTCTCCTATGAGAACAGTGATTGCCCAATGGGCTGTTCTACTGGTAGTGACTTTCTGGCTCTCGTCCTGTGGCGGACCCTGCTGCACCCAGGCAACGTGCCCGACCGGATGCACGCTTCCCTGCTGCAGCGCGGGATGGAACGACCTGCTTGCCGAAGATCTGTCCAATGCGATCAGTCCGACCGGCAGTTGGACGCTGGCAGAGGGCGTCTTGGAACGCGTTGGCAAGGGGTCACTCTGGACTCGAGATGCCTACGGGGACTTCGTTCTCGATCTGGAATTCAAGGTGGCCGAGAAAACCAATAGTGGCGTCTTCATCCGCACGGGGGACATCAAGAAGAGCGTGCAGACGGGTATTGAGATTCAAGTATTCGACTCCTTCGGCAAGGAGACTGTCGGTACGCATGACTGTGGGGCCGTCTATGACTGTCTCGCCCCCAGCAAGAACGTGATGAAGGCGGCGGGGCAGTGGAACAGCATGACGATCACAGCGAAGGGTTCCCTCCTGAAAATCGTCATGAATGGAGAGCAGATCATTGACATGGACCTGGACGACTGGAACATCGCCGGGCAGAATCCCGATGGCAAAAAGAATAAGTTCAAGCTCGCCCTGAGCGCGTTTCCCCGGGTGGGACAGATCGGATTTCAGGACCACGGCAAAAAGGTCTGGTACCGAAATATCAGGATCAAGCAGCTCTAGCCTTAAGAGGGTCGGCACCTTCTGCAACAGACGGAACGTTCAAGCGTCATTTGCAGAGACCGCCGAGGTCACTGCCCGGCCGTCGGCCGGAACCAATGTTATCTTCACAGAGGCACGGAGAAGACAGGGCGTAAATCAACATGCCTCCGTGAGAAACTATCTAACCCGAGCACAGTCAAAAGCCACCGCATGCAAGCGTCACACTTCCTGGAAAGATTTCCCAGCGCTTGCGAGTCTGTAATACAAGCCGGCCTCTGGCCGGATAGGAAAAAGGATTGCCTCTCGCAGAGATCGCAGGGGACGCAGAGAAAGACTAGATCAATCGGATATCGCCACTTCCTCGCTGTGATGTGCGAGAAACTAACATAAACACTAAGGTGTTACTTTCATGCGTCACCAATTCGTGCGAGTGCAGGGTATAGGCTCGTACGAGCGAATTCTGTAAACGTTCATGCTGATCAGGGGGGAAGCGCAGCATATCGACCAGGGGATGTCCAATGAAGCAGTAAACGCCCCTCTCAAGGATTCACCTGTTCCTGCCTACACCCATCTTGATTTTTCTGCTCATTTATCAAAGAATTACTGTGGCATTTCCCTGGTTTTTCCAGTCATAAAGGTAAACCCCGGATCGCGGAGGGCCGAAACGATCGTATGATACCGCGACCGTGGAGGGTGGCTGACGGCCATTCAAAGAGTATGCTACTGGAATATAGGAGGATCAAATGTTGGCGTGTAGGCAGAGATTAATCGCAGTCGTTCTTGGTGTCGCGTCAGCAATACAGCCTGCCGTAATGGCGGTGGAGAGTCGTGCCGATGCCCAGGCGACTAGGACACTGATCAAAAAGGTGATAGCGGCCTTGGAACGGCATGAAGTGCCTTTTTCGGGCCGGGGTTCAGGCACTTACAGACAATCGGGGCAGCGTGACCCAGAGAAGAATTACGAACGGGCTATGAAGTTTGTATTTAAAGGGTCGTCTTCTCGCGTGGATCAGTCTCTAGTGCCAGGGAATTCAAGGCCCGAGGTCGCTACGATCCTGGTGAGAACAGAAAAACGTACTTTGCACTATTCTCCTGAGAGACTCTACCTATCAAAACCGGAAAACCACCGTTTCGGATCGGGAGGTATGGATCTACATCCGGATGTTTTTGAGAAATTGAAAGTCAATTCCATCGCGAAATTTCTGACTAGACTCATCGAGTCTCCAGCCAGTCGTCTTACCGTCCTTAGAGCTCATGTTACAGAAACCAATCTGGTAGACGTTGTAATCCGGTGGGATGCAGACCGGACCTATAGTGAATATCAATTCAAGTTTGATCCTGGCAAAGATCTGAGGCTTGTTTTTGGGAAGGAAACTTCGATTCCCAAAGGTCAAGAGGGAAAGTCAAGTTCTGATACTTTTCGTTTAGATTGGAAACAGTACGGCGAGAATTGGTTTGTTTCAAGTTTTACTAGCCATTGGTCAAAAGGCACACAGGAAGTCCAGATTTTGGAGTTTGATCCCACCGCTGTTGTTGATGATAAGGAATTTACAATCGCTGGAATAGCAATTCCAAACGGGCATCCTGTATATGATGGAATTGTCGATACCAAATATCATTTTGGCAAGAGTAGCGATGCTTTTGACTCCATTGATACATCGGAAACGATGGTATCGACTCGAATTCCTAAAGATATCCGGAGGATTCTTGTAAGCCATGCATGGATTCAGAGTCCACTTCGTGAGGTGCTATCTGACCTTCGCGAAAGCGCTCAATTTACGATTGTAGTAGATTCCTCGGTGAAGGAAAGGGTTGGGGATGCCCAGGTTACTTTTGAAGCGATTGGTTTGGGTCTCCAGGAGGTGCTTGAAGAAGTGCTAATGCAGGTTGGCCTTACATACGAGGTCGATGACTACTTCGTCCGGGTTACTAGTTGGGGGTCCGCTGTGCCAGATTCCGAGTGACGGAGGACGGAGGGCAGAGGACCGTCGCGGTCTATTCCCTTATACTCTCCTGGATGATCGACCAAACGTTCGTCCACTTCAAGATCCTCCGGGGACTGTGCCTGCTACTATGGGTCTAGATGGATGTTCAATTGATTAGAATCCCCTTAGGATGCGACATGTTACGACAGGCTAGCCACCAGCCGGAAGCGAGCATTGCGTAGTCGTTCCGTCAGGGCGGCACGAAGCGTATGCAGCGAGTACCGAAGCCGCAGGATTGAACATCGAGAATTCATTGCTCGTTGGGGTCTTCATGTTCTTCCATGGTGGACTTCCTGGCTTCTGTCTACTCGAATTTTGGAATGAAGCTGGCTTATGGTGATTTTGGTTTAATTATCTCGAGATCTTTTCACGTGCTTGGGACTTTGTTGCTCAGAGGCTTCCTGAGTTTTTCTCTGCGACCCCTGCTATCTCTGCGAGAGGCAAGTCTCCAATTTCCACCCGTCCCAAACCCCAAAGGAAGGTCGGCGTGTTCACACTTGTATTCAGACTAAGAATTGATACCATGTGGACTGCAAGACCCAGCACCTAACAGCAATCGCACTGCAGCTAGAATTTACTCTTCGAGGAGTATTACCATGATGACACCTGCATTTCTTCGGACTTATAGAGTGACCGTCGCAGTCGTTCTCCTGGCCGTGCCAATGGCCCTTGCCCGGCCGAATATCGTTTGGATCTTTGCCGATGATCACGCCTTCCAGGCGGTCGGCGCCTACGGAGGACGCTTCGGCCCCCTCAACCTCACGCCCAACATCGACAGCCTGGGCCGAGACGGCATGGTCTTTGAGCGGGCCTATGTGGGCAACTCGATCTGCGCCCCCAGCCGGGCCACGCTCCTGACCGGCAAACACAGTCACCTCAACGGCAAGTATGACAACCGGGGTGGATACAATCACGACCAGCCGCAGTTTCAGAAGGTGCTGCAGCGGGCCGGCTACCAGACCGCGATGATCGGCAAGATCCATCTATCCGGCAAGATGCAGGGTTTCGACTACTGGGAGGTGCTTCCCGGGCAGGGACGCTACATCAATCCCATCTTTATTACCGAACAGGGACGAACAGAGTACAAAGGCCATTCCACGGACATCATCACCGACAAGGCTTTGGACTGGCTGGAAAACGGCAGGGATGATAGCAAGCCATTCATGGTCATGGTCCACTACAAGGCCCCCCATCGCAATTGGACCCCCGCGGAGCGCAACATCAAGGCCTTCCGGCAGAAGACCTTCCCGGAACCCGATAGCCTCTTCGATGATTATTCGGGCAGAGGCACGGCGGCGCACCAGCAGGACATGAGTATCAGCAAGACCATGCGCATGGAGGGCGACCTGAAAGTGAATCGCTGGCCCCAACGCACGGCAGAGCTGGAGAAGCTCAATCCCCAGGGGGACGATCTGGTCCGCTGGAAATACCAGGCCTACATGAAGGACTATCTCGGCTGCATCGCCGGGATCGATGAAAATGTCGGACGTCTCTTGAAATACCTGAAAGACCATGACCTGGAGAAGACGACCGTGGTGATGTACTGCGCCGACCAGGGATTCTACCTCGGCGAACATGGCTGGTTCGACAAGCGTTTCATGTACGAAGAGTCCTTTCGTATGCCGCTCCTGGCCCGCTGGCCCGGCGTGATCAAACCGGGCTCCCGCAACAGTGATCTGGTACAGAACATCGACTTCGCAGAGACCTTCCTCGATATCGCCGGCGTCGCCATTCCGAGTGACATGCAGGGCAGAAGCCTGGTGCCCCTCTTGAAGGGCCGGACGCCCCCGGACTGGCGCCGGTCTCTCTACTACCACTACTACGAGTATCCGGCCGTGCATTCGGTCCGGCGACATGAGGGTGTGGCCACCCGTCGTTACAAGCTCATCCGCTTCTACGGTAAGGATGTCCCCAATGGCGAGGAATGGGAACTCTACGATCTCGAAAGAGACCCGCATGAGATGAAGAGTGTCTATTGGGACCCCGCCCAGGTTCAACGGGTCTCAGAGTTGAAGGCGGAACTCCAGCGGCTGCGCCGGCACTATGCCGTACCGGCCGACCAAGGGTGACGCAGCCTGGGTCGTGCTCATTTTGGCTCGAGTTCAATCGTCAGGAGGAAAGGATCTCTGCAAATGCACGTGTCGCAATACAGTGGATTCTTGCAATCCCCGTTTCAATTTCCTAATGACCTGTTCAATCAAGTGCTACCGTAAATACACTTAGGAGTTGTGCGAAAATAAATCATTGGTTTTACGCTGAGATTTGCGTCAGATTCGTTCGTGATCGATTGAGCGAAACCGGAAGCGTAGCTGTTCTACGTTGAGGATTCGCGATTGAGGAACGGACGAAGATGGCGTGAAGATGAGATGGAAAACCGGTGAGTTATTTTTGCACGACGACTTAGGCTGTGTCGGAAAACTCGACCTGGCCTCGAGCGGCCCTTTTTCTTAGCTGCTCGACGCTGGTATCGCAGCAAGGGCCGCACGAAGGCAACATACATATCTTCAGACCCTAGCCGGGCCCGCGCATAAGCGAAGCTCTCAGTAATCCTTAAACCCTCTCATCCACTGCGGCCAGTCTTCGGGTTGCACACCGCCGGCCAGTGTCCAAGGCCCGTTCGTGTCGTATTGTTTGTGCCACTTGAGGGTCCAGAGTTCCTTCTGGACATAGGACTGCTGTTTACTTACGCCGTCAGGGAGAGACTTTGAAGTACCCCGCGAGAACCTCTATCTTGGATTGGTCGAGCCTCTAAAACTGCCCCCATTCGACACTCAGCCTCAAGGAGTGTCTCTGCTACATCTTGGGCCTTCCTGGGGGGCCTGGGAGGTCGTGGGAGAAGGCACGGTCAAAGACACGCTGACGTATGTCATCAGTGCCAACCTGCACCGCCGTCACTTGAATGAGAGACAGCGGGTCCGGCACCCTTCTTGGTTTCCTCTGCAAGTACCCTTCTTTCCTTCGACCCGTTTGGCTTAACCATGCTCGGCCCTCGGGAGAGTGTCGTGGGCTCGGCGGACTCTGCTCAAGTCAACTCCGAAAGAGCCCGATGAGGAGTAGGTGGAGGATGCTAACTGCCGAAAGAGGAGCGAATTCATGAATACCGAGAAGAAGGCAAGGATTCTTGTGGTAGACGACGAGGCCGATATCCTGGTCGCCCTGAGTGAAAGGCTGCAGGCGGAGGGATTCACTGTGCTGGAGGCTAGCACCGGGGAATCCGCCATCCGCCAGGCCAAATCCGAGATACCAGACCTGATCTTACTGGACATCTGTCTTCCCGACATGGGAGGCGGCGAGGTTGCCAGCGCCCTTCAAGAGGACCCTGCCACGGACCGTATCCCTATCATCTACCTGACGGCTCTGTTTTCCAAGCACCAAGAGGCCAAATACGGGGGCACCCAGACCCTGGCCAAGCCCTTTGAAATGACAAAGTTGATTGCCGAGATCGAACGCTCCCTTCGGGCGGCAGCCACGCTGGACTAGGCCCTATTCTTGACGGTCATCGTGCTTCATCTCTAGAGGGATGCGGCGCTCTCTCCCTCGCCCACCGCACGCCTTTTAGAGATTGTTCCGGGCGGGCTTCGGCGCCCTCAAACCGAATTCTCTTCACCGGCGCTCATTCTTGGGCCTTCCTGGGCGGCCTGGGAGGTCTCAGTTGATGACTGCTCTTTACACTTACCGTTTATCCCACTCTGAAGCGATACTGCTAAAGTCATCTATATGAGATGCCGACATATGGTGGGCGGATTGCACACCATTTTAGAGCAATCGAGACAGCAGGCGGAAATTTGAGGGGGCAGGCATGAAAACCTTGATCGTCGAAGATGATTCCATATGTCAGCAATTCTTACAGGATTGTCTTCGGCCGCATGGGGAATGCGTCGCGGCCGTCAACGGATACGAGGCTATCGATACCTTCAAAGCGGCTTTGCAGGAAGGGCGTCCTTACGACCTGGTCTGTCTTGATACCAGGATGCCCCGTATGGACGGCCTCGAAGCGTTGATGGCCATCCGCAGATTCGAGAAGACTCATGGCGTTAATGAACACGATCACGTCAAAATAGTCATGACCTCGGCCATAGACAAATCTCACCAGATCCGAGAGGCCTTTTGGCAAGGGTGCGACGCCTACCTCATCAAACCCATCGAGCAACGAAAGCTCATCGAAGAACTCAAAAAGCTGGGTCTAGTCTTATCGGGAGCACTGGGACCAATTTAGATGGCGGGTTGGCATCCATGAACGGCGCTTGTTCTGTGGCCTTCCTGAAGCGCCTGTGAGGTCGTGAGGTTGATGTTCAGAGACGAGATTGAGCGAAGCCCTCAGTAATCCTCAAACCCTCTCATCCACTGGGGCCAGACTCTGCTGAACTCTTCCCGTCGCAATCGTTGCCAGACCTCTGGTTTGGATAGCGCATCGTTCATTCCTATACTTTGGTTAGTCTTGGAGAAGAAGGAATCATAACTTCAAGATTCACTTCTGAGCTGGGGGCGGCATGCGGACGAAAAAACTTCTTCCCAGAAGAAGGCGGCAAGGCGTCGTATTGGTCATGGCCATGATTTTCATGGTCGTTTTTTCAGCATTCTCGGTCTCTCTGGCTACCTTCACTGGGACGAATATCCAGATCGCAAAGAACCATCGCGTGGCCAACCGAGCACGCTACGCCGCGGAATCTGGACTTGAGGTCATGCGGTACTGGCTCAGCCAAGTCTCCATCTCCGGGACAACGAGTGATTCCCAGCGGTTCAATGCCATCTGTACCTCCCTGCAATCTGTTTTGGCCGACGCAAATGCAACCAACCTGAATGCCACTCAGTCTGGGTCAATCCTAAGCATTCCCTCCGTTTCTCTGGCAGGAGGATCCTCCGACCAATTTACGGCTGCTCTGCAAGCCGTAGACGTCAATTCCCTTCGCCTATCCGTCACGGGATATCATGACACGGTACAGCGAACGATTCAGGTGGACTACCTGTTCGGATCCAAGGCGAATTCAGTCTTTGATTTTGGCGCGGCAACCAAGGGACCCTTGTCTATCAGCGGTAATATCGAACTGAACGGCGTCAACATCGCCATCGAATCCAACGCCTACATCGAGAGTCTCGATGAAACTCTGGCCCTGTCCATTGTGGGCAACTCACAGATTGGTGGAAACGTCAAGATTGCCAACCCTCTCGGCATGGTTGATTTGCAGGGTGGACAGGCGGGTATCGGCGGAGAGACGGGCCAGAACGCCATTGATAACCATGTGGAATTCGGCGTGCCCCTCGCTGAATTTCCTGAACCCAATCCCGCTCAGTTTGAATCCTACGCCATCAATGTGATCGATGCCAATACGGATACAAGTGCAGACGCGACATTTGAAAACATCCGTATCCCGGCCGGGCTCAATCCCCATTTCTCGGGATCCATCACCCTCAAGGGGGTGACTTTCATTGAAACTCCCAACGTGGTCACTTTCTCGGGCACCGTGGACATGACAGGGATCATCGTGGGAAACGGTTCAGAGAATGACGACTCGGGCACGAACCAACTTATTTTTCAAGGGGACGTCGACAGTCTGCCCATTTCCACACTGCCGGCCGAGAGTCAATACGAAGGGCTTCATGAGCAGGTCGGGACCTTTATCATGACCCCGGGTTTTGCGATCTCCTTCACTGGAAACTTCTCAACCTTGTCCGGCGCCATTGCCGGCAACGGCATCACTTTTTCCGGCAATGCGGGTGGAACCATCAATGGGTCAATCATCAACTACTCCCACCAAGAGATGACTCTCTCGGGCAACTCGGATCTGTACTTCAACCGGTCCGGACTGGACGACATCCCTGCCGGATTCGTCCCCGAGATCACGTTGGCCTTCGATGCAAGCTCTTACCGAGAGCTGACGCTGCAGTAAGGACGAGAAAAACAATAACTTACCGATTCTCCATCCCACCTTCAGGTCGTATTTGGCCGTTCCTCTATTTGCGAAAACAGCTGTCCTATTCAATAATTCGAACTTGTTTGATTCGAACGGCTCATATGTAAGCTTCCTGAATATCGATTCGGTATGAATCCTATGGCAATATTCGGAGGCAAGCAACATTGGATACCCTACCCGTCCCAACACCGGCAGCAACACGGCCATCAGCAAGGCGATAACCGCGACCACCACCAGCAATTCAATCAGTGTAAATCCGCGTCCCTGCCCGGCTGTTCTCGTACGGCCCATATCTAAACTCCCTGCCAAAAGAGTTTCTTTCATGACCCTTACCTTCTCTCATATTGCCAGCGGCGTACCCTGCGGAGGGCCGGAAGGGTGGCTCCGCGTTCGTCGCTTAGATCGCGTCTGTGGGCGTCTGAGCGAGAGGGTTTCCCCTTGATTCCCAAGGAATACTTGATAAGCTGAGTTGTTGAGTTCGAAGCATCAAGGAGGGCTCGACCGAGGAAAGGACCATGAGGATGGAAATGATGAGGAGATTCACCGCATTTGACCTCTTCACAGACGGCCCCTACGGTGCTTTCTCAACGATTGCATAAGTCTGCCTCTGGCACCCAGGGGCCGTTTTCTTGCTTGAGCGAATTTGATATTCAGTCCCCTGCGGCTATCCGATCACTCCTTTCCCTCCGCTCCGCAGGGGGCTTTCTATTGATATCATCCCTCCGGCTAGGTATATCCTGTAAGATCGAGCTGTCACACAACAAAGGAGTCGAGATCGTTAGGGTTGAGCAAAGCGGCTGTGGTGGATCCCTCAGCGGTTCCCTCTGGATGATTTCGGTTTGGTACAACGAACACGAAAGCGAGTGAACAGTCTAAGCGGGTAGCCGGGGGGCTATAGCCCCCGGCCCTCAAGCCACCTAGCGTGCGGGTCCGCCAGCCACATTTTGAATGACAAGTGAGGACCGAAACACCAAAGGATAACCAATGCCCACCCCCCAACTCATCAAAGAATGCAAATCCTGGTGGGGCCACGGACCCAAAAAAACCTACAACTGGCAAGTGTTCCTCATCTGGAAGGCTCAGCAGATGGCGCTTGAGGAACCCGGGCCGTTCTCGGCGTGGCGGGTCCGGGCGATTGCAGGGGAATTAAACAGCAGGAAAGCCATATGGCCGCGAGTTTCGCATCAACGGCACCGTGGACACCAACGTTGTCATTGACATCACGAGGGATGGTGTCTGCGTAGGGGCAAGATCCCTATTTCGCTGGACGACGCGGCGGCCCAGGCAGGTCGGTCACCAAGCCCTAATCGGCGAAAAACGCTGTTTTTCCCGGCCGGGAGCCATTTTTGCCGACGTCCAGTATGGATTCGGTCGATGTAAAATCATGACTGACCCGTATTCCGTTTGACTGGAGTCCACAAAACCCGGTAGATTTTGTAGAGCAAGGCTTGGGATGGGCTGCAGACGTCGACACGACAGGAGGCTAGGTGATTTGCCCCCCTTGATCCTTAATAGAATAATTATCCGGTAGTTCTATTCACGTGGATCAAGATCACCAAACATCAAAGGTAGAAAGTGCCCAAGGAGTCGAATCCTCGCCAAATCCAGGATGCCTACCTCATCCTAAACCAGCCATTTCTTGCATGAGCGAGAGGATAGTATCGCCCGCTGACAGAATTCAAAATGGAGTCCCGGAACTGAAATATGTTTGAAATCGAGAAAAGCGTCGTAAACCTCACAGTAGTTGGCAAGCTGAATCCCCAGATCTTGACGGTGGACTTCTTGCAAGGAAACCAAATACTCCCGGAGGATGAAAAGCCGTTCAAGCAGCTCCTGACGCAAGAGCCCCAGTATACTAACTTCATC
>JADFHU010000071.1 GCA_022567055.1 Planctomycetota bacterium | reverse complement strand
CCGATCGCCCTCTGGCGCCGCAAAGTGGAGAAAGCCGCGGTAGTAAAGCACGGCGGCATTGTTGGGTGGATACTCCGCAAAACAGCAGTCCGTGATCAGTAGCGCAAGGACGCCGACCAGTAGTGGGAACTGAAGCATGGGTCGCATGAGATGTCCTTTCAATGGGTCAGAACTCGATGTCTTTCAGTACATCGTCAATGGTCGGCAATTTCGGCCGAGGCGAGCTTCGCCTTCTGGCTTGGGATATCTGCTGGTCGAGCCCTTCCAACCCACCCTGCGCTAGTGCTCTGTTGAGTGACCGGAGGGTCAAGGCGTTTTCCGAGACAGCTGATACCGTTAAAGCTTCGCTCTCCAGGCGGGGGCGAGGTCTGCGTGTCACTAGAAACGCGGCGGTGAGTGCAACCACGACCAGTAGCGCAGCAGCTATACAGAGTGTCTGGCGACGCTGACGTTTGTCGGGAACAGCAATCAGTAGCCCCGACAGGTTTTTCTCGTGTGCCTGCCGGGTGGGTCGCAGACGAAGGTTCGCAATGTGGTTTTCTAGTTCCGAACGGCGTTTCATCATTCAAACTCCCCATTAAGTGAAGTACGCAGCTTTTCGATGCCATATCGATAACGACTCTGGGCCGTATTGATGGAGACCTTCAGTGCTGAAGCGATTTCTTTGAAGGTGAGTCCCGCCGTCTGGCGCAGGACCACGACTTCTCGCTGCTCCACGGGCAACTGGATAACTGCCCGCCATAGCGCTTGGGTTTGCTCGAGACGCAGCACCTGGGTCAGGGGATCAAGACGATCAATGCCATCCGCCACACTGTCATCTCCCCGATGGACCTGCCTCCTGGACCGCAATCTGTCCTTGGAGAGGTTGGCGGTGCAGACGGCCAGGTAGTTCCTCAGATTGCCGGTCGAGCGCAGCGCCTCCGGATGCTGTGCGACTCTTAGAAAAACGTCTTGCACGACGTCTTCCCCCGCCGAGACATCATTTAGAATGGCGCCGGCAATCGTCAGGAGCAGCGATTCATATTTCTCGTAGATTCTCGCCAGGGCCTGCTTACTGCCGTTCTTGAATCGCCAGGTTAGGAGTCTATCTTCGAGCATGACTCTCCAAGCCAGTAAGAGCGTGTGTGAGAAGTCTTTCTGGCTTCACTCGGCTGCAAAGGCCGTGGATCTGCGTTGTCAGCCGAAAAAGGTCCTCGACGTACTTCAGTACGCCTGCGGCCTTTTCCGACCTCCGCCTTGACCACGACCTTTTCGCTCGAGTTCGGGCCGACAAAATACTTCTCACACACGCTCTAAGAGAAGATTGTCAAGATCCTACCCCTATTACGAACGGGCTGTGAAATTTAGTCTACTGGTAGGGACAGATAATTGCCCAAGAGCGGGTCGTTCTCGTGGGTCTCACAATAATCGAGCGTTTTCTGTTGCATAAAATGGTGTAACAGTGTTTAATGTAACAGTAATTACTGTAACACTAGTAACTGCAATAGCCGATGACTGACTTGTGTCAGCAGACAGGAATACCATGAAACAGAATCCATTTAAATATGGGCAGGTCGTTACGGGAAAAGACTATTGCCAACGCGGTCCCCTCGAAGACGAGTTGATTTCATTGATAAAACGGGGTCAGAACACCGTCCTTCAAGGAGAGCGGCGGGCAGGCAAGACGTCACTCATCCACCAAACCGTGTCCCGATCCACGTCGCAACGGCTCCTCTATTGCGATTTTCTCGGTATCAAAACTGGAGAAGACCTCATTCAGCGGATCGTCCAGGGGATCGAGACCATCGAACAGCAAGAATCTCTCATCCAAAAGGTGGTTCGCTTCATTCCCAACTTGACCGTTTCCGTCTCCATCGATCCGGTCACGGGCACCCCTTCTCTTTCCCCGTCCCTCGCCCGGAACACCTATCGCCCGGAGAGCCTGACCGGAATCATAGATTTCATTTCTCATCTCCATCAACAGAGTCCCCTGGTAGTGGCATTTGACGAATTTCAGGATTGCCTAAACCTGAAGGATGCGTGGGAGATCCTGGCGATCATGCGGAGTCGTATTCAATTCGAAGACAAGATCTGTTTCTTGTTCGCCGGGAGTATTCGCAGCTATATGTGGAAGATTTTCCAGGATCCGGACAGTCCTTTTTTTAAATCGGCGCTGACCTTGGACGTTGATGCTTCTAGCTTTGACAATTTCTCCGGGTTTATCACCAGACAGTTCAGGAAAGGAAAACGCAAGTTGGAGAAGGGCCTATTTGATCGAATAGCAGACGTTTGTTTTCGCAATCCTGGAGATATCCAACAACTCTGCGCCGCCTTATGGGACACGACCCAAGAGGGCGACCTCATCACAGAGAAGGGTTTTTCCCAAGCACTGGCCCACGTTTTCCACAACGAACTGCGAGGATATGAAACAATACTCAGCGATTTGTCCCCACAACAGTCAATGGTCTTGAAGACGCTAGCCCGTTTGGGAGGCGTCTCTCCCTTGGCCGGAGAATTCGTGCAGGCATCAGGCATTGCCCATACCAGCTCCATCAAAGCTGCGTTGACACGGCTGGTCGCCAAACGCTTGCTGTTCGTCGTCCGCAAAGAATACAGGTTTGTGAATCCCTTTTTTAGACTCTGGCTGCTTCACAAACGATATTAGTCGCCCGTCCAGGCAGGGCCTTGATGCCTGGTGCCCAAGTGAAACGCCCTCGTACTGATCTCCAGATAGCCATCTCCCGGTCCGGCGGGGCCTCCCTCTGCGCTATGACGCGGTAGTCCGGTAATACCCCCTCCCCAGCCTAGGGTCGTGCCGTCACCGAAGGTGTCTGTTCGGCCGACAATGGGCAGGGCCGCGGCGACACCCGAAAGGGACAAAAGTAGGGTCAGATGCCAAGCGACGATTTGCCACCGATTCGGGATGGTTGTTGATCGCTTCATGTCGAAACCTCCTCAAAAAAGCTGGGCGCTTGCCGATCCATAATTATGACGAAGTTACTCCGAAATTGCAATGCCCGCGCGCTAAGGGGTCACGCAGAAGTAAACTCACAGTTTAGAGGGAGAAAATTGGTGTTAGATTGGGTCGCGACGATTGAGCGGATTATGCACAACTTATTTCTTTGCAGCGTCTAAGATGTCCGGATGATCCGCGACATCTTCCAGTATCACGAACAGACCAAACACCATCCCTATCGCTACGCCCGAGCACTGGGCTACCTCGATTGGGAGACACAGCCCGATCCCTTCCGTCGCTTTGAGGGGGCACCCCTTCACCGCCTGGACCTCGGAGCCGCCGACCAGGGCCCGCTGTGGGAGGACGTCTATGACCCGGCGCAGCGGAAAGCTCGGCCCCTGGGAAAGCCGGCGGTGAGTGAGCTTTTCTTCTACGCCATGGCACTCTCCGCGACCAAGCAGTATCAGGACAGCCGGTGGTTTCTGCGTTGCAATCCCTCCAGTGGCAATCTCCATCCCACGGAGGCCTATCTGTTGGCGCCGCCGCTGCCGGGGCTGCACGATCGCGCCGGCCTCTTTCACTACGCACCCTATGAGCATGCCCTGGAAGGGCTGGTCGAGATCGAGAACACTCTCGCAGACCGCCTCTTCTCCGGCCTGCCGGAGGCGAGCTGTCTGGTGGCCTTAAGTTCCATCTACTGGCGCGAATCCTGGAAATACGGGGAACGGGCCTTGCGCTATTGCCATCACGATGTGGGTCACGCCATCGCCTGTATCGCCCTCTCGGCCTCCCTCTTGGGCTGGCAGACGCGGGTGCTGGAGGCGGTCAGCGGGGCAGAGGTCGCGACGCTCTTGTCGATTGACCGGCAGAGCGGCGTCGAGGCCGAACACGCGGACTGTCTGCTCGCCCTCTTTCCGGCTCAGGCCTCCGTGGATTGGGAGAGGCTCGACACTTGGCGAGTGCCCCCAGAGGTCCTTGCCCACTTCCAGCGCCGGCCCAATCCCTACCGGCCGAACCGACTCTCCGAGGACCATCATGACTGGCCCATCATCGAGCAGGCCTCTGGAATGATGGACAAGCCCGCCCTGGCAGACGCTTCCACCTGGAAGCCCGCGCTGAGCCCCTTCGAGCGGGTACCTTCGTTACGAGAGGGAGTATTCGCCCGCGAGATCATCCGCACCCGTCGCAGTGTGCAGGCCATGGATGGGGTCGCGGAGATGGACGCGAGTCGTTTCTGCCGCACGCTGGCCTGCTTGATGCCGACTGGGGGGCAGTCTCCCTTTGCTGCCTGGCCCTGGCAACCGGCCGTGCACCCAGTCTTCGCCGTACACCGCGTACGCGGTCTCGCCTCCGGGCTTTACATCTTGGTTCGCGATCCAGACCAGACAGAGTCCCTGCAAACCGTGATAGCATTCGATGCGGGGCGCGGCGGCGCGGCGGACGTCCTGCCGGGACTGCCCCTCTACTTGATCGAAGCCGGTGACTTTTCCCAGTCCGCCGAGAATGTCTCCTGCAACCAGGCCATCGCCTCGGGGGGCGTGTTTGCGACCATGATGCTCGCCTGGTTTCGGGGGCCGCTCGCCGAACGCGGGGCCTGGTTCTATCCGCGGCTTCACTGGGAGGCGGGCATGGTGGGTCAGGTACTCTACCTCGAAGCGGAGGCCCAGGGCATGCGGGGGACAGGGATCGGCTGTTTCTTCGATGACAGCATCCACGAACTCCTGGGTATCGAGGACCTGCAGATGCAGAGTCTCTACAACTTCACTGTGGGAGGACCGGTCGAGGACTCACGGCTATCTGACCTGCCGGCTTATTCGCACCTGTAGCCACGAGGTAGCTCCGGCGGAGCGTGACCGTGAAGGCGGTCTCAGGCAGAGGCCACTGACCCGCCATGATTCGCTCTCCCCTGTGCTCATGATCCAATTGACCAACGCAAGGCTTGCCGCCATGAGCTTGCCACTTTCATGAGGTTCTACCTTTTTTCCTTTTTTCGCATCAAAACTGTAACAAATTTCCCTGGGAGTCGTCGTAGTACGGGCACCACTTGGAAAGTACCAATCGCGGCTTCTGACAAGAAGGAGTGGATCATGATGCTTAAGCGTAAACAATTCGTAGCGGTGATTGCCACTTGTACGCTGCTGTCGGGGGTCCTATGGGCGAAGTCGGTCACCGTCACGGGGCGAGTCGTGGACTCTGCTGCCAATCCGGTGACAGGCGCAACAGTCCTTATTTTATGAGGTACACTATGCCTACGCCGAGGGTCAGATCATCTGGAAGCAAGTACTCAGCAAGACGACTGATGAGGATGGCGGTTTTTCGATCGATCTGGAAAGTCATCACGATAATGATTTCATGCTGATTGCCTATAAATCTGGGCTGTCATTGACTTGGCAGCGGGTTCGTAGGCGGGAAAACATATCACATCGGATTCTACGCCTGAGTCAGCCAGCGGAGCTGGCAGGGATCGTGGTTGATACGGAGGATGAGCCATTGCCACTCGCCAAAATTCGTTTATGTCCCGCGCATGGTGACGATGGCAGTTGGGGCAATTTGCTCCCCGAACCTAGAGATTGGCTTCGGGCTACTACGCAGAAAGACGGGCGTTTCTCTTTTGGTCATTTGCCGCAGGATGCTACGGCAGACCTATGGGTGGAGGCACCGGGGAAGGCAGGATATTGGACCTTTTGGCAACGCGACTCGTCAGTGGGAAGTCAATTCAGGGCCAATGCCAGGGACATTCGCATTGTCCTCCAAGAAGAAGCCCGGATCCATGGACGGGTAACAGATGAAGCCTCCGGCCAGGGTGTCGCCGGAGTGACTATCCTCGCAAGGGCAGACAGAGGTGTGGCAAACTACTATACGCGCTATAGGGCGGTTTCGGGTGACGACGGGTCATTTGTCTTGCGGGGGCTTCCTGCGGATGACTACTCCTTGCAGGTTGTGGCTCCCTATGAAGGGGAATCGGATTGGGTGGGCAGGGACCTAAAGGTGTCGGTCGCCCCGGGTCAGATACGATCGGGTGTCAACATACCCGTCAGTCATGGAGAGGTGCTGGAGGTCACTGTGACTGATGCCTCCTCGGGATCTCCCGTGACGAATGCCTCTGTGACGGTACAGCAGAAAGCCAATTTCGGTCGACATATATGCTTCTACAAATCCAAAGATATCAACGAGCAGGGCAAGGCCCTTTTTCGGGTGCCGGCCGGAACCTGCGAGGTCAGCGTATGGGGGATCGACTATGCATATTATCCGGACGAGTCACCCGTGGTCGTGAGCGCAGGAGCGAACAACAAGAAGACAATTGAAATAGAGAGCAATCCCTCTGCACAGGGTAGAATTATTGATGAACAGGGCAATCCGGTGCGCAATGTCGTGGTCGTCTCAAAACCCATTTGCAACCAGATGGCAAGATCCGACCCCCAAGGCCTATTTAAGGTGAGATGGTATGACCCACCCCAATCTAGGCCTCGCACAATGTGCCTGCTGGTTCAAGACCCGTCACACCACCGGGCGGCCCTGGCGCAAATCGACGATGGGCTGTTGTCTCTACAGGTTCAGTTGAGTCCAGCCTATACCATTAGAGGTCAAGTAAGCGATCCGCAGGGCCGAGGCATACCCACTGCCTCCGTTCGCCTGCGTGCTTCTATGCCCGGCTGGAGCACCGACGTGGGGTTTGCGGTGACCACGGATCAACAGGGGGACTACGAGATTCGCACGCTGCCCAAGCAGGTCGACTACTTCAAGTACAGACTCGCTGTGAGCGCGAAAGGCTATGGACCCACAGAGGTCAAGGATGTCCCGGTAGAGGGAAATCCGGATGACCCCATCTCCATCCCGACGGTTGTATTGCACCCCACGGATCAGTCCATTACGGGGATGGTCGTCGATGCCAATGACCAACCGGTGCCGGGAGTGGAACTCTTTGTGCGTGGCCCACGCGGCAGCAGGAGGGCGGGTCAGCCCAGCAGGAAAGGCGTGACAGACGCACAGGGAAGATTCGTGATTGAGGGGCTCTGTGCAGGACCGCTGCGTATTCAAGCCGGAACCGGAGGCCGGGAGCGGAAGCCTGGGATGCTCGATGCCCAAGGTGGGGACAGAGACCTCAAGGTGGTGATGGGGCAGTAACCCGTTCCTCCACAAATAGGATAACCGGCCAAGTGCCGGCACCCGCGGGCCATGACGAGAATGCACAGGAGATCTAGGGCAGGCTGGGGAGTAATCCAAGGAAGGTAGGGTGACTTTCCCGCAGATATCCGACGAAGCCGATTGGCTCCATTGAGAAGGGCGTGGCCGGGGAGTCGGTTCACGGCGTATGGGTCGCAAACGATTCGGGACGCTTGTTCTTGCCCCAGTAGGCCACTTCAACGTCCTGTCCATATTTGGCGATGCCCTGGGCGCGAACGGCCTTCATGATGTTTGCGAAATGGCGGGCCGGGTCGATGCGTGTGCCGGTGGTTGGGGACCCCTGGTAGGCCGCCTTGAGGATCTTGTCTTTGACGGACTCTCGGGGCTCGATCTCCAGTCTAAAGCGGATGCCGTTGTCCGCCAGGATGTCTACATCCGGCACGGGCAAAGAGAAAGGTCGGGCAGGGGCCACTTCCGGCAAACAAGTCACGAGCCAGGGAGAGACTTGACCGTCGCCGTCACCTATATCGAAGTGACGTCGGTAGACACTCAAGAACATGAGATTGCCTTTGAACCAGACACCGCGCATGGCGGCGCTGGCCTTTCGACCCACACGCCGGGGTTGGCCCCCCAGGTGTTCGAGGGCCCGATTCAGGTATCGGGTGACTGCTTCGGAATAGGAATACTGCTGATCCTTGAGCGCAAAACCGGCAACGCAGGCCCCCAACAGGTTTGAGTAGTTGTCTTCCCAGGTGAAGGCCGACTGGAATTCAGGCCATACCACGATTCCTTTGTATCCAAACCAGGTGAGCATCTCATGCCAAGTAGCTGCCGTGTAGGCCATGTGCTGGCCGAGACTGATGGCCATATCGCGAGCGAGTTTGTCCTTTTTCCCGGAGGGGAGTTGTTGCCAGTGACTCGGATAGCTGAGTGTGAGGTGGTAGCGGGAGGGTTCCCAGAGACGGTAGGTGAGCCGAGTGTCGCCCTGCTTCAGCGCCTGGTATACTTTGCCGGTCAGATAAGCGGTCCAATCGGCAATCTTGCGAACATGGGCGATGTCGATGTGGCCACCTCGCGCTGTGTAGATAATACCGTTCTTCTCGGAGAGGTTATACCCATAGCCATGCTTACCAAGCTTGAAAGGATCAATGAACCGCGTGCCGACCGTGGCGGTTGGAGGCGAGGCGAGCCTCGCCTTGGGGCGTCTGCGCGCGAGTCGGTCATCTAGAAGCCGTGCATGTCCTAGACTGCACAGGCACACAACTAGCATCAATCCGGAAATGGAAACCCATGGCGCTCTGTTCTTCGGCCTGACCACATCAATCCCTGTTCGGCCCGCTTGGTCCTCCGAGACCCTGCGCCGAATCAAAAAAAAAACAGACGTCCTCCTGACGGCCGGCCACTCACCTTGGTTGCTCAACGCAACCCACTTCAGACGAGGGATCAGTATATCAGATCTCGGCGCAGATCGGAACCCGTGCGCCGGTCAGGCAGACTTTTCTTGGGAGGGCGAGACGCTTCCTCTGTCGCAGGAGTGGTAACGTCGCTTTTATCGGACTAAGAAATTGTTCGAGGGGGGTGTTGCAGTGGCATCGAGGATGGCGTAGAGGTGATGGAAGGGAAGCTGCGCCGCTGGGCCGGCAGAGCGAGGTGGGCAGGGAGTTAGGGACCGTAATCAGTAATCAGTGATCGGTCTGAGCCCACTATGATTACTGATTACTGATTACTTCCTTGCCGCGCGTGGTTTCGGTGTCGGAGTACTGATTTTCGTAGATCGCTTTTCTGCCGAAGACCTGAAGTGCCGTGGCCATGAGGATCTTGAGGTCCAAGCGCCAGTTGGCCCTTTCGACATAGCGGACGTCGAGAGCCAATTTGGCCTCTCGGGTCAACTCGCCCCGGCCGGAGGTCTGGGCGAGTCCGGTCAGACCGGGTTTGACCTCCAGGCGCCGGCGCTGATGCGGCGTCCATTCGGCGATCTGCGCCATGTAGAGCGGACGCGGGCCCACGAGGGTCATGTCCCCCTTGAGGATGTTGAACAATTGGGGTAGTTCATCGAGAGAGGTTTCGCGGAGAAAACGACCGAAGGGCGTCAGCCGGGGGTCGTCGCCCGATTTGGGGCTGGCGCCATAGGGGTCCGCCTCCAGGGTCATGGTCCGATACTTGTAAAACCTGAAGGCCCTTCCCCCCAGGCCGGCTCGTTCCTGTACGAAGACCGCCGGGCCCCTGCTGGTCAGGCGAATCAGCGCCGCGATGACGATCAAAAGGGGCGATAGTCCCAACAGCAGCGTCACACTGGCCCCGAAGTCGAGGATTCGTTTGGTCATGGCGTGCAGGCCCTGTCAATGACATCCGCAATCACCTGTGTGCAGTGTCTCTGCTCAAAGCCGGCTTCCACGCGTTGCCGTCCCGCCCTGCCCATGCGGCTCCGGAGCGCCTCGTCGTCCAACAGTTCGGCCATTCGTTTGGCCAATTGGGTCGGATCCTTGGTCGGGATGAGATACCCCGTCTCCTGATCCACCACGGCATCTTCACAGCCGCGATGCCGGGTGGCGATGACAGGCTTGCCACAGGCCATCGCCTCCAGGATCGAGACGGGCAGTCCTTCGAAATAGTGGGTCGGCAACACAAAGAGCTCGGCGCAGCGCATCAGACGGTCCACGTCCGTCCGCCAGCCCAGCACGCTGAAACGCCTGGACATCTGCGTGACATGCACGGTGGTCTCCAGGGCCTGTTGTTGGGGGCCGTCGCCGGCGATGAGAAAATGGACATCCGAGCGTCGCAGGCAGACCTTCCGGGCGGCCTGGAAATAGACATAGATCCCCTTCTCCGGGATGAGGTAGGCGATGCAGAGGACGATCTTGCTGCCCGCAGGAATCGCCAGTTCTTCCTCGAGGGCCCGCCGTTCGTCGGCACTGCCCGTCTGATGATACGTGTCCAGGCAGATGCCCATGCCGGGCACGCGAGAGACCCGACTGCGGCTGCGCATGATCCGCTTTTCACCCAGGGCCTGGTCATAGCGATTCATCACGATCAGTCCCGTCGTGACTCTGGCCAGCAGCTTCTCGAGGACGAACCAGAGGATCCATTTGATCCTGTTTTGGCCGGGGGCACAGGGCAGGCCATGGGCAAAGTAGAGGACATGCGGCACGCCTGCGACCCAGGCGGCGATGCGTCCGACCCCCGCTCCCAGGGGACTGTGACAGACCACCACCTCGGTCCCGTGCTCTTTGATGTGTCCCCTGATGACCCGAATCGCCTTGATGATCGTCCAGGGGTTCAGGCTGCGTTGCAGGGTATGCACACACACATCCACCCCTTGATCGAGCAGGGTCTCGACGTCCGCATCGTCGGAACCACAGACGAGTACGTTGTGACCTCGGCGCTGCTGCTCCTTGATCAGGGGCATCATGAATTGGCACACCATCAGGGTGGCCCGGGTGATGTGCATTATTCGCATGAGACGAGCGGGTCGCGACCTGTGGGGGGGTGAGGGCTGCGCGGGGCTCCTGCGCGGGGTGTCAGCACCGCGGACCAGAAGGCATCCTTCTTCGCCTTGATCCGTTGGGGGGTAAAGGCTTGGGCCCGGTCGAAATTCTCCCGGGACATGCGGGCCAAGGTGCTCGGCTCCTTGATCACGGCGAGCACCTTGTGGGCCAGGGCGAGCGGATCGGCCGGTGGGACGAGCCAGGGGCTGTCGAGATATTCGGGCACCCCCCCCACCGCCGAGGCCACGCAGGGCAGGCCGCGGCCCATGGCTTCGAGGAGCCCGCGTCCCATGCCCTCGGTCAGCGAGGGCAACACATACAGGTGGGCCCCATCGAGGTGACTGAGAAGCTCAGGCCCGCGGGGAATCTTGCCCCAGAAGAACACCTGGTCGCGGATCCCCAGATCGTCGGCTTGGCGTTGCAGACGGAGACGCTCGGGACCGTCACCCAGCAGGTGCAATTCGACCGGTCGCTCGGCCTGGGCCACGATCTCTCGGAAGGCCTGGATCAGGGTGAGGTGTCCCTTTTCGGCGGACTGTCGCCCCGCCGCGATGAGTTTGATAGGTTGGCCTGAGAAGAACTCGGTCCCTCGGCAACTGCCCATGAAGTCGGGTGTCAGCTCGAGAGAAGAAAAACACCACTGTCTCTCCGGCGAAGGCAAGGGGTAGCGTCGCCTGAGATAGTCACTGACATAGGTCGCCGATGAGGCTCTCCTCACCAGGAACCTGGTCAGGACGTCGGAGAGCCCCGCATAAAACCGAACCCAGGGCAGGTGGCCCTTCGCCAGCAGGATGCCCTGCCGGCAGTCCGCCACCACCTCGACGGCATAGGGTCGCCGTGTCATCCACAGGATCAAGCCAACCAGCGTGGCCAATGCATCTGGCAGCTTGAGGCAGTAGGCGTCCGCCAGGCGCAGCGCCTGCCGGATACGGCGGACGAAGGTGGGCAGGCTCAGGATTGCCGCCCAGGGTGATAGAGGATCGGGCAGCGCTTGGATCCGGACACCGGGACCGTCGATGCGAGGCAAGGCCGGATCCACGCTCTCCACTTCCCGGCTCCTTACCAAGACAGTGACTTCGTCACAGTACTCCGTGTACCGGGACAGGTAGTCCCAGGTGATGATGGCGTCGCTGGCGTTGTAGTGCATGCCCCGGCAGGACAGGCAATGGATTTGGTTGGTCGTCAATAGTCGCATCGTCTATCTGTCCTCTCTGCTCTGTTGCCGGCTCGGGACGGTCCGATGGCCCGCGTCCGGCTGTGCGCGTTTCATGACGACCTGCTGAACATAGTCGTTCAGCGTCTGGGCAGTCGCCGTGGCACTCTTGCCGTCGGTATACAGAAACACCCCTTTGCGATTGGACCAAATCGCGGAAAGTTCGAAGAGATCGGAGACCCGGAAGAAGGGCAAGGTCGGCGACCTGGGATTGTAGCTCTGCACGTTGACATAGGCGCCGAAGATCTCGAAGGGATAGTGCACCCTCTTCAGGCGGGCCAGGCGGTTGTAGTAGGTGCTCTCGGCAATGCGATTCTCGCCGAGTGCGCTCATGATGTTGTAGGGGTGACCCTTCTCGGTGCTGCCGCCCGGCAAGAGATAATCTACTTTCTTGGCCTGTGCCAGGACGCGTTGTATGGTTTCGCGGAGGGCAGGTCGTTTGACGGCGGCCCTGCCCTTGGCGGTCTTGAACACCTGCTTCATCGGCGACGCCCCGTAGGGCTCGATGTCCAAGGCGACCGCGTCCGCGCCCATGGCTTCGGCTTCGCTGCGCAGGTGGCGGATCTCCCGCAGGTAGTAGTTGGGGTCGTAGATGTCCATCGGTTTCACGCCCCGCGTTTTGTAGTAGGGCCAGAGGTCACGGCACCAAATCAACCGGGCGGGGGATGCCTTGACCAGACGAATGGCCTGCTGCGCCTTGTCGCTGGTCTGCCAGTCGGCGTCAAATCGATGCATGTAGAGCATCAGGACGTCGGTGATCAGGCCGCTGGCCAGGGCTAACTCGAGCGATTCCAAGGGATTGGTGCTGACACTGTGAAACCAGATGATGACGGGTTGGGTGACAGGTGGCCGGGTGACGGGCGCGCTGGGAAGGGCGCCCGAGGGTTTGGAGGCGGCCGCCCCACAGAAGCGCAGCGCCGAGCCGGTGACCAGGAGCAGCCCTAGGAGCCCCACAACCATCCCTCTCTGCCATGTCAGTGCTTTGGGCAGGCTCATTTAATTCCCCTGTAACCTT
>JADFHU010000070.1 GCA_022567055.1 Planctomycetota bacterium | reverse complement strand
TTGGTCGCGCCGATTGAGCCAAACCGGAGGTGTAGTGGGCTACGGTGAGGATTTGGCGATTGAGAAGCGGCCAAAGATGTGGTGCAATTGGGCATCCAAAAGTCCAAGTTATTTCTTGCCGGTTCCTAAAGCTTGAAAGCCCTCTTGTGCCAGCGCACGACTGTCTCTGGCTGAACGATTACGACTGCGCTTCGCCAGCCTGACCAGATGCGTGAGGGTAGCACCCAAAACAAGCGATCGCGGCCCTTCAGTTTCGGGCGATGCTGAGTCCTCTTCAGCACGATGATTTGTTGGCGAAGGGCGACATTCTCTGCGGTCAAGTGGGCTACGACATTGAGCTTCCTGGAGAGCCCGCGACAGCTGTTTTTGATGAACTTGAGCATCTATCGATCTTATGCGGTTAAGATTGTAAGTTCAATGGCAGCAAGGCGTACGAATAAATGCGAGGCACACTGTATAACACCACAGCTTAACATCTTAAACAACCAGTTTCTTAGTCTTGACGAGTGAGAGTACCTCAAATAACATATGACCATATGCCTAATTTCCACTTGGTAAATCAGGTTTGAAAAGCGAAAGGATAATCAAATGAACAGGAAATGGCATCGTCTGATGGTATTGCTCTTGATTGTGGCGTCAAATGCTCTTGGGACAGTAGCTGTTACGGTAGAAGAGGAATTTCCGCGTGAAGTCGTTGACTTTGCTGCTTATCAGGGCAATCCGCTGTTTAGCGGCACCGGCAGGGATACGTGGGACCGTGACATCCGCGAGCGAGGATATATTCTGCGGGAAGGAGATACATACCACTTGTGGTACACGGGGTACAACAAGAATCGCTCAGAGACGCTGTACCTGGGCTATGCCACCTCGGCAGACGGACTCAAGTGGACCCGCCACCCTGACAACCCTATCTTCGATGACTCCTGGGTTGAGGATATGCAGGTGGTGAAACACCAGCAGACGTATTACATGTTTGCCGAAGGGCTCGATGACATCGCGCATGTGCTCACCAGCACAGATAAAGTCCGCTGGCAGGACCACGGCCGTATAGACATTCGCTATAGCACCGGAGAGCCGCTCACTCCCGGCCCCTACGGGACCCCTACCGTGTGGGTAGAAGGCAAAACGTGGTACCTCTTCTACGAGCGCGACGACGAAGGAATATGGCTTGCTACCAGCACAGATCGCAAAGTCTGGAAAAATGTGCAGGATGAGCCAGTCATATCGAAGGGACCGGAGGGCTATGACCGGCACGCCGTGGCATTGAATCAGGTCATCAAGTACAAAGGCAGATACTACGGTTACTACCACGCCAGTGCCCACAGACCGTGGCGCGACTGGACGACCAATGTGGCTGTTTCAAAAGATCTGGTCCATTGGAAAAAGTATCCGAAGAATCCGATTGTGACTGGTGACAAATCCAGCGGCATCCTGGTCCACGACGGGAATCGATACCGGCTTTATACCATGCACCCCGACGTGAGAGTCTATTTTCCCAGAAACGACCGGTGAAAAGAGATAGATCTAATGTTACGTCCGGAGCAAAGAACTGAGCTTGTAGCTTATGGACAGGCAGGTTTAACGGGCAATAGGCAGACTCCGGACAATGCGGGGAGGGAAATATGTGGAAAACGCTGCTATCGATGATTGACGAGATCTCGTCCAGATTAGTCCAGATTGTTGTGACGAATAGCACTGCAGATAATTAACCTGATGTATCAAACACTTCTCGGCCGAGAGATCGATATTGATTTGAGATATTTTTCGAGTCCTTTTATGGTTCGGTGAAAATTACTTATGCGTCACTCGGTTTTATTCTGTCTCGGTTTCGGTTTGCTGTTGTGGCATCATGACTCGGTGGGCGAGGCCGGTGAGCTTTCTGTGGATTTACCGAGCAATCTGCGAGTGGTTCTTGAGAATACACATTCTCTTCGCTATCCGCGTCAGGGAAGGCTCCCGCTATTCGCATTGCCTATCAGCAACACGCTGGTGGGGATTGAGGATACACTGACCCTGAAAATTCTTGGTGAATTGGATCGGCGGGGAATTGGATACACTGTCGATTGGAGTTCCGGACAATTTGAGGCATCCCTGGCTGAAGGTCTCCGGATTGGGAAGATGCAACAGAGCCGAGGGTTGGAGGTTGCGGTGAATGCCAGTGCGTGTCTTTATTCTTTTTTTGATGGGAGTGAACAGACCCTGCACGTTGACAATTCCGGAAACCGATTCAGTGAAACATCTTTCGGGGGCAAGCTGGGTTGTCCTTTTGCGCTTGAACACCGCTATCCGATGATCAAAGAACGCATCGAATCGTTTCTTCGTGAATACAAAAAGTCAGGTATCGAAATCGATTTTGTTTTTGCCGACTGGGAAATTGACGGACCCATCGAATGGAATGATGCGTGGGCCAGTTCAAAACGGTGTTCCCGTTGTCGGGAGAATATCTCGAAGATCGAAGATTTTCGACAATTTCAGCAAACCCTTCGTCAAATTCGCAGCGAATTGCAACGGGTCACATTCGGTGACAATGTAACCTCGTACTTTCCCCAAGCGCTGGTGGGAAACTACGGTGTCTATCCACATGACGGATATCGTTATTGGTATGATTACTTTGAGCACGAAGCGGAAGGAGTGCCATACCGCCTCGACCAAAAGGCTCGATACCGGGAATGGTATCACGAATTTGAGCGAGCCGGTTATACCTTTGCGATGCCGGTTGTGTACACCTGGTATCCGACTTTCAACTGGTACGATTTTAAGGATTTGGACTATCGCTGGTTCTATAACATGCTATTAGTGGCATCCAATGCCGGTCGTCACACGCCCCAAACGGTACCGATCATTCCTTTTGTTCATTGGACTACCACCGCCCCTCCGGAGGACCCCGATCCAAACGTAAAGCAATTTAGCTCCCAGAAATACCAGGACTTATTGTGGCACTTGCTCTTGCGAGGTCACGACACTTTCTTTCTGTGGTGCACTCCCAATGAGTTGGCCCAAGAGATTCGTTTGGTTCAACAAGTCTATTCCGCATCTCTTGCTCACGCCGGTTTTCTTGAGCGGGGTACTCCTATCCACTTCGAAGTTCCTCAACATCCTAGCCCGGTGATCTCAGGATTACGTCTGGGCAATCGAGTTTTAGTGAAGCGGACGGAATTTGGGAACCACGACACGCAAATCACGTTGCGGCTCTCCGAGGGAGAGGAAATGGTTGTGCCCCGAAATGAGGGAGTTCAAGTGCTCAGGGTGGGGCCTTATGGGGTCAGGTCAGGCTTTTTGAAAAACGGCGGAAAACTCAGTTTTCCTATCGGTTTCTACGAGTTGCCTAAGAATGATGAGGATCTGCAAGAGATGGCCGACGCTGGGGTCAATATAGTACGCTGTGGGGATACCAAGGATCTCGATCGCGCGCATGCGGCCGGTCTCATGGGCTGGGCGTCACTCAGCGTTCAGCAAGGAGCCACGGAGTCATTAAAGAAAAGAGTCATTTCCCTTGCCGATCATCCCGCTTTGGCCGTTTGGGAGGGGCCGGACGAAATCGTGTGGACCTTCACAGCATATAGTTATCTGGAGAGGGTTGCCGGATTTACCAGAGAGGACTGGAATAATCAAACGAAAAAGGCGGTGTCTTATGCAGAAGAGCAGGGGAGGAAGATACTACCAAAAATGCGCGAGGGGATCCAGCTCGTCCGCGATTTGGATCAAAGGAATCTTCCCTTTTGGATCAACGAAGCAGCCGATAGCGACGTCAAGTATGTGCGTGAATATGTCGATGCGATCGATATCACAGGGTGTGACTATTACGCTGTTCGTGAAGCGGGCACGGATTTGCAGAGCATTGGAAGATTGATCGACCGCTGGGATGCGATTGGACGTGGTAAACCAGTCTGGATGGTTCTCCAAGCCTTCTCATGGCATTCCAGCAGACCCGACCGAAAGCGCCTTTATCCGAGCTTCGCCGATTCAAGGTTTATGGCCTACGATGCGATTGTTCATGGAGCACGAGGTCTTTTTTACTGGGGATCTGAACAAATCGATGATCCATCCTTTCGGCGCTCATTATATGCCTTGACAGCTGAAATTTCCGCCCTAGAGCCACTTTTAGTGGGAATCGAACATCACCAGGTTGGAGCTCAAGTCATCGACGATTTGTTCGATTCGTCAGGCATTGGGGTACTTGCAACCTTGAAACAAAACCGGTCGGATTTCCTCCTCATTCTGGTGAATGAAGATTCGCAACGACATTTGGGAGTCGACATCACGGGACTGGAACCGCTGGAGGGGCGCCGTCTTCACCTCTTGTATGGTTCGGAGCACGTCCGGGTTCAACGAGGAGGTTTTGTGACGAGGCTTCAAGGTTTCGAAGTCAAAGTGTTTTCAACCAATCCAGTTTTTGTGACTCAAAATCTGGAAGGACGCGACTACGACGACAGTGCCTCCAGATAATCCTCAAAACAATTGACTTAGAGCCCCTGTGCTCGTCAACCGCCAATGGGCCCACCGTACGATGGCTGCATATGCCCGTAAAGTCTCTTTAGAAAGATCACTGGTGGGACCGACTTGATTGATGAAAGGACGACAGTCCTCCAACGAAATGATGCCCTAAGTGACCCTCTTCTTATGCGCTGATTCAAGCCAATTCATACCCTTATTTGTATGACTCCGCTTTGTCACCACGGATACTGGTTTTGCACGAATTCGGCTCAAAAATATGCTTGTTTTTGTCGAAAAATGAATATTCATGCTATTGCATCTATTTAACGCCTGATTCGAGTGATACCTGTAATTGCCAGAAAAGATGTGCCGGAAATCAGCTGTTTTGCAGTGGTCCCGTCTTGCCTTGACAAGCGCGCGTGGTCCTATCCGCCCCTTGACAAGGGCCAACGCTCTCGCCTTGCGATGGAATGCTCAATCCAAGAGGCAAGGGGTGACTATCCAGGCGTATTCCTCTCTGCAAGGTAGTCACTTCTTGACAGTTGTGTTTTCCGCCATCCACCTGACATCTATCTAGGAGTCTTCTGCGGGGACATTAAGCTGAAGGTTTCCGCCCAGCCCATAATAGACGGGAGCGTGCTTTATCTTGAACCCGGCCCAAGTATGGATGGGCGTGCTGACCGTCCGCGAATGAAAACCCGGCGGCGGCGTTGTGATAATTGGCTGGAAAGTCGATGATCTGTGCCGTGTCCTGTTGAAACGCGTGCCGATCATTAAGAACTTCGACCATCTGACCGAGCTGTGTGATGAGTTTGAAGGCTGGTACAACCTCTGGCGACCACACATGAAACTGGATGGTCTCCGCCCAGATGATGTCTATTACCACAGGAAGCCCAAGAAGCCAGATCGCAAATCAAAATCAGTTCTCAGTAGTATTGAACGACACTTGTTCCGGCAAACAAGACACTGGGTATCGCCTGAAAAGTGTTGCGTAGGTTCTTGACCTGGATACCTCCCTGCCCTTGTCACGCGTAGAATGTCCATCGATGAGGCAGTAATTCTACAAAAGTCTATAGGACTTCGGTTTCGCTGAGCAGCTTCGAGACTATAAACTCACCAAGGCGGTCTCGTTTATGAACATTTCAAAGAACTGCTATACGGTAATCTATGGTTCCGCCGTGCTCCCGTTGGCGCTTGACAAGCGCAGATGGTCTATTTCTACTTGACAGGAACCTATATGAATGACCCCTTATTTCGGCAAGAAAATGCTGCAAACGGGGCATGGAAGGCTTTCCTGCTTACTCAACTGGGAAGATGATGTCGTCGATCCAGGCGGTGTCTCTACCCTCCGAGACTGAGCCATCTTTTTCATAGGTCCATTTAAAAACGTGAGTACCTGGTGACACCGTGTAGGATACCTCGGTCCAGTCCATCTCGCCCGACCAGTCGGCCAATTCAATGCCATCTATCCGGAAGATCAGTTTGTCGAAATTGGATTCGGAGGAAACCTTCAAGTAGAAGCTGATGTCTTTGCTTATGCAATCGAGAGTTACTTCCAGAGTAGAGCTTTCGTCGTTGGTAACCGAACCGGCCTGGGCGCTGTGATTGCCGGTATTAAACTCGTCTGAGGAAATGAACCAGTATTGGTCACCAAAAGTCATCCAGTCAAACGTCCTGAAATCACCGGATTCAAAGTCTTCTGTGGGTGAGTAATCCGAATCGGGAGAGCTCCGATAGTGGCTTATCATGACATCCCCAGCGGGCTTGTTCATCGGTGTCCAGTACGGATCATTTCCTCCACCGCCATTGGGATTGGTCTCCCAATTCCACCAGAAGGCTCCCAACCACCAGCTTCGCCGCCTGCACACGCTCAGCAGAGCCTCGTAACATTCCGCTTGTTCCTGAAAGTCCATAGTATGGGATGATGGATCCGTATACCAAGGTGTACGATTGGTTCCATCAACGCTTTGGTAGCCCACTTCAGCAAATATTATCTTCTTCCCCGGCCAAACGGAGTTGAGCCAGTTCTCAATGGAGTCGGCGCGGCTCTCCCACGCTGCGCTCAGTTCGTTTAACGTGGGATCGTCTTTGTTGGTCAGCGGATAATATGCATCGATTCCTATGTAATCAAGATCATTCCACCAACGAACATTCTTCTCATTGCCGTGATTGGCGGCATAAGTTAAGGGCCCCCCATAATAGGCTCGCGTATTTTGAATAATGTTCTTCCATGAGGAAGACCAGGAGACGGTTTTCTTAAGTTCAGTGCCAATGCAGAACAATTCAACTTCGTGTTCCTCAGCTATTTGAGCCCAGAAAGCAATAAACTCCTGATACGCTGAAAACCAAGCATCAGATGGATCGATATTACCCCTCCAATCCCCATCACGACAATCGACCATAGGCTTGAGCATTACTTTCATGCCTTGTTCATGACATTGGTTAATCGCATGGACTGCAGATTCGGGCGTAGCTGAAAAGCGTGTATAGTCAGGCTCTATCGCAGTGGAGCTGACATTGTTTTGAAACCACCACACACATAGAGCAATCCAATCGCAGCCATCTTCCCTTGCCTTGGCCAAGGAACGGTTGGAATCTTCCGATAGCATAGCAGTCGGTTGCCACGCAGTGTAGCTGACACCTTTCATCTCAATAGGGCGCGTGTTAGGCCCAAAGGTACGAATCGATAAACTCCAGACGTCACCCTTCCTGGGACTGTCCGGCTCGGCTTCGGTGACTTCGTCGATTCGCCAGTAGTAGGTTGTTCCCGGAATGAGACCGTTGGGATAGGCAAAACCGGGACGGCCGACAACAAAAGACGTCGAAGTCTGGTTGCCGCGAAACGCATCGGAGGCGCCATTGCTGACGTCGGCGAAATTATCACTGAAATACACATCGTGTGATATAGCAAAATCCCCGGGTTTCCACATAAGGGTCACCGAAGTCTCTCCGAGTATGGCGCCATCCGCCGGATCGGGACCCCAGGTTGTCTGAAAGATTACCTCCCCTATTTGCACGTTGTCGATGTGAAGACTCCCAGACGTACCAGCAGCCGAATCACAGGAGATGAGCACGCTCCTGATGTTGGGCAGGTCTCCATTCGTGACCGTGCCGACCACCGTGTCGTTAAGGGTTAACATAAACTCTGTACCGAACTGCTCCAACACCAGGGTGTTGTACTGCCCTGGTATCATATTCGAGCGATCAATGTTGGTCCAACCAGGCCAGCTGCCGTCTTCAGAAGAGGCATAGCGGAAGAAGCTTGCGGGCGGGGCGTAGACATCGATGAAGGCGCCGGTTTGCGTGTCGTCGATGCGGATGTGGACGGCGAAGTTGTCATCGGCCTTGAAGTCGAAGGAGATTCTCCTCTCATTGTCAACGGCTCGGGACAGACCCGACCGCGTCCAGTCGGTGGCCTGCTGTCCCGCGATGAGAACTTCATTGTTTACAATTCTGACCTGAATGGTCCCATCCGTCTGAGTCGACCAACCGTTCCCCAAATAGCCATTGGATCTATTGAAATCGTCCCTGAAACCTACTGCCCAGGCGTTGGCAGCCGAAAGTATAAGAACAAGCGTTGTGAGAGAACGGATCTTAGCCACCTTACTTCCTCGTTCAAATCGGAATTTTCCATTTGACTTCATAAGCGGCATTTTCGCACGCATTGGACACTTCTCCTGAGATACTCGTGTTTCAATTCAAGCCCTAATAATACCAAAACTACATCTCAAGTTCAACAAAGGAGATGTCCCACTTTCCGTTGAAATTCCCTTGCGGCTGGGCAACCGAATGGCATTCTAGCCGGTCGCCTGCTTGCCGTCAATTCTTGCCGCTAACGCGTTCGTAAGAATGGGTAACTCCCGATATCCCCGAATCCGTCTAAACCCTTCCTCTGCTCTTAGCAGGACGGCGCCTGACCAACGATTGACCATGTCGTCATTTCGCCAGCGTTTGACTCGCTGGGTCAGGTCTTCGCTACGCGAATAGACACTCTCGATCATGTTGGTGCTCCTGAGACTACGACGAAGCGCCTCTGGTATATTGAACGTATAGACGGTCAGAAGTTGATCATCCGCTTCCTCTAGACTCCTCAAAGCGATACCGTTAGTGTTCTTCAACCAGGTGCGGACCTTCGAAAGCTCACGTTCGGCATCAGCATGCTCAGACTGATTCCATTTCAAGAGGAAGATCCGGTGGTACCTTTTCGGCAAGTACTTCAGGATGTTTCGTTGCTTGTGGATATGGCAACGTTGAATCAAGGCCCTCTGGCCGAACCGAGCCTTCACGGCCTTGCTCAAAGCCTTAGACCCGTCAAGGACAAATAGTTAAGCCTGCTCAGGGGATAGACCACGCTCGATGAGCTCATCCAGTAGCTGACCACAGACAACAGAATTCTCCCTCGCACCGGACCAGAGGCCCAAGACATGCTTGCGACCCTCAGTATCGATCCCAAGGGCTGTAACGACCGTATAGTCCCCGAATTCTTTACCATGCGAGCACGTCCACTACGGAAATCTACCTGCTTGAAGAGGTGCAGGAGGCCGTACAAGGTGGCAAAGACACTTTCTGCGTAGAATTCCCTAAAATCGTGGACCCCTATCTTCGTGACGCACGTCGGATACGCTGCCGCGGTTTTGGTCCACCATCCGCCGCACTTTTACTCCGCCCTTCACAAGCTTACATGAGCCGTTGGAATCAGACAAGTTCGAATTATTGAGTAGGACAGGCAAACACTTTCATCCGTGAACGCTCCATGCCCCTTGTGCACAAGGAGTTATGCGAGGATAATATTTACACCCCACGCGATGGAAAGCAACTTGCGTTCGGCAGCTTCAACAATAATCCTTTTGGCCTGTGGGTCCTCGATGTGAACACCCAACAAGCCGTCCAGGTTGCCAAAGGACGATACACGATGCCTGCTTGGTCGAAAGACGGTCGAAAGCTTGCCTTCGATTTGCGCTCTGGAACCACCCGTGAAGTGCGGGTCGTCGACACCAAGATACTAACCAAGCTAACTCAATGACAGGTAAGCCACTGGTTTCACCAGTGGACTCAATAAGGTTTGACCCACGGATTAAGTATCCTTAAACCTTCTCCTTGGCTTGACGGTTGATAGTGAACGCACAAGGAGAAGATTATTATGGATAATTACTCAAGTTTGAGTCATTCGAAATGGGATTGCATGTGCTTGTCAACCGCCAATGGGACCACCGGACGACGATAGAATGTACCCGTAATGTCTCTTCAGAAAGATCACTAATGGGACCGCGTTTGTTGATGAAACGACTACAGTTTTTAGCCAGGGCGGGATCACGCCCAAGGTGACCCTCTCCATGACCTGAATGAAGCCAATTCATATCTTGAAATGTATGACTCCATTTTGTCACCACAGGTGCTGATTTTGCACGAATTGAGCCTGAAAAAGTGCTTGTTTTTGTCGAAAAATGGGTATTTATCTATCGCTTCAATGACGATGCGAGTGACAGCCATTCTCATGAGAAAACATGTGTGAGAAATTAGCTGTTTTGCGGTGATCCTATCTTTCCTTGACAAACACAAGGTGTTTACGTAAGCCATAGGAATCAAACAAGTTCGAATTATTGAGTAGGACAACTCACTAGATTGACCAAAAACGGATGGAGTAAGTCATGAAGACATTGAAGCCGATTCAGTTACGAAACAGCGGTCCGATCTGGAGTCTGTATCCGATGGCCGCCCTCACGCTGTGCCTGATATTGAGTGGCTGCAACCGGTCCGCTTCCACGACACAATCCGAGGCCGGCCCTTTCTTGGGCAACGGTGTAAAGATTGGGGAAGTAACCAGTTCGAGCGCGATCGTTTGGGTGCGACTAACCCGGGATGCCGATCAAAACACGAGCGGTGTTCCCTTCGGCCCCGTGTCGACTGAGGATCGGGAGGCGTTGGCCAAAGTCTCCGGGCCACCACAAGGTTATGCTGGCCAGATCCCCGACGATAAGAAGCTTGAAGACATGGAGGCTGCACTTCCTGGAACGACAGGTGAAGTACGGCTGACTTACTGGTCGGATGGCAAGGTCGATCAGCAGACAACCCTCGACTGGGCGCCGGTCGATACCGCAAAAGACTACACGCGGCAGTTCAGCCTCGAGGATCTTCTCCCCGCTACCACGTATCACTTCCGCGTGGAGGGACGGGCTGCCTCGGTCGCACAGGTAAGCAGCACGGTCGAAAGCAGCTTCCACACGGCACCCGCCGCTGCCACAGCCAGCCGCGTCGTGTTTACCGTCGTGACCGGACAGATGTGGAATACGCGCGACAGCGAAAAGGGCCAGAAGATCTATCCGTCAATGGCCAAGCTCAATCCGAGTTTCTTCGTGCACACCGGAGACATCGTCTATTACGACAAAGAGAATCCGTGGGTGACGCACATCGATCTGGCGCGGTTCAAATGGAACCGTACCTATTCCCAACCCTACTTAAGAGACTTCCACAATCAGGTGCCCAGTTATTTCATCAAAGATGACCATGACTCATGGCAAAACGACGACTGGCCGACGATGTCCGAGAATCGTATGGGTCTGTTCAACTGGGATCAGGGAAAGGACGTGTTTCTGGAGCAGGTTCCGATGGGAGATCGAACGTACCGTACGATCCGTTGGGGCAGGGATCTACAGGTCTGGCTGGTAGAGGGTCGAGACTTTCGCAGCCCCAACGACGCACCCGACGGTCCTGACAAGACAATCTGGGGCAAGGAGCAAACGGAATGGTTTAAACGGACTGTCGCCTCATCAGACGCCACGTTCCGCGTTCTGATCAGTCCCACGCCGGTGGTGGGGCCCGATCACTTGTGGAAGGAGAACACCGCGGACAACCATGTCGCCTCCCGGCGCGGCCACGAAGGGACCCTGCTGAGAGAATTTCTCGGGGCCCAGAAAGACATGGTTGTTGTGTGCGGAGATCGGCACTGGCAATACGTATCCGAACATCCTGTCAACGGTCTTCGAGAATACTCCTGTGGCCCGACCACAGACCAGCACGCCACCGAGTTGAAGAACGAGGATCACAGGATGATCCGTTTCCTTCGAGCCAAAGGGGGATTCCTGTCAGTTACCGTCGACCGGATCAACGGAACTCCGACTGCGATCTTCCGTCACCACGACGTGGAGGGCACGATTGTTAACGAGGAAACCCGACAGGCGACGAAATGAGTCAGGCGAAAGCGTAGACTCCAACATCATTCAAAGGACCTCCGCATGAAAACCTTGTTCCGGGTCACGATGGTCGTTGTATCTTGTGTGCTGGTCACGATGGAACTTGTCTCGGCACAGCCGCGATTGCAAAGGAATAGACCGGCCGAATCATTCACGACCGAAGACTATTACCGTGTGGACAAGATTGATGTGCACGCCCATATCCGCACCGAAGACCCTCGCTTTGTGGAGCTGGCCAAGCGGGATCGGTTTCGCTTTGTTAACATCGTCACGGACTCTTCCGGCCAGGAGGAATTGCGCCGACGGCACTTTACGGCATTCGCGCAATTGAAGGCCCATCCTGATCGTGTGATTGTCGCCTCAACGTTTCCCATGGCCGGCTGGGATGAACCCGATTGGCAGGAAAAGACAATTCGATTTCTCGACGAGACGTTCGCCAAGGGGGCCGTGGCGGTCAAGGTGTGGAAGAACATCGGCATGGTGTTTCGCGATAAGGACGGCAAGCTGGTCATGATCGACGACCCCAAGTTGGACCCCATTTTCGATCACTTGGCCCAAAAGGGCATTCGTTTGATTGGCCATCTAGGCGAACCACGTGAGTGTTGGCTGCCCGTCGAGCGCATGGTGATGCATCGCGGCTATTACGCATCGCATCCCGAGTATCACATGTATCTCCATCCCGAGATGCCCTCCTACGAGGACCAGATTTCGGCACGCGATTCCATGCTTCAGAAGCATCCGGATCTCCAGTTCGCCGGTGCGCATCTTGGCAGTCTGGAATGGAGTGTGGACCAACTGGCCGAGTTCCTCGACCGATTTCCCGAGGTGATCGTGGAAACGGCGGCCCGCGTCCGCGACCTCCAATACCAGTCGAGTCTCGATCGAAACAAGGTTCGTCGTTTTTTGATCAAGTATCAAGACCGCATTGCCTACGGCACGGACCTGGCCGTGCCCGCCACGACCGCGCCGGAACGTGCGATCGAAAACGCGCGCCGCCGCTGGCTGGCTGACTGGAACTACTTCGCGACGGACAAACCTACTGAAGTGCGCCAGCTGGACGAGCCCGTAACGGGCTTGCAGCTGCCCAAGCAGGTCGTTGAAAAGATCTACCGATTGAATGCGGAGCGTTTTTTTGGCGGGACGTTTCAGAACGCCCCCAGGCTTTAGGACCCGCACAACAATAACTTACCGCTTCTCCATCTCATCTTCAGGTCGCCTTTGGCCGTTCCTCAATCGCGAAATCCTCAACGTAGGCACACTACGCCTCCGGTTTCGCTCAATCGATCACGACCAAATCCAACCTAAATCTGAGCGGACAATTCGGTAACTTATTGTCATGCACATCCTTATCTACAGCTCGCAGTAGTCACCATCATTCACCAGATTCTTGCAGGGATAGCGCCAGTTCGCGTCATCCACGA
>JADFHU010000682.1 GCA_022567055.1 Planctomycetota bacterium | reverse complement strand
CGCTTGGTCAGACCTGTTGTTGATCTGCAAGACCTTGATGCGTTGATCGACGGGTTTGGTGCGTTCTCGCCGATGGTTTTGCCACAACATGGTGACAGAACCATCGTCGTTGACCACGCGGCGATCGTAGGTGATGTCCACCTGTCCCTGTCCGCTCTTGAACACGGCCGGTTGCATGTTCGCTTTCGCGATCTCCATCGAGCGGTAGATTTGAGCCGCCACACGTTCAATCCACGGAATGGGAGCATGAGTCGATCCCATATGAGGCGCGGCGTGTGTATGGGTGGCGGCGAGAAGCAAGTGGTCGATGCCGAATTGCTCTCGTGCCCGCGTCCTGATGGTGTCGACCCAATGGCCCGGTGGCGTACGGCCCAGGTCGAGAGAGACGATCGCTGCCTTCGTCTTGCCGTCATCGAACACGATGGTGCGGCAATGGAGGGGATCGTAGACGTTCACGAATGGATCTTTTCTGGACGAGTATCCCCAGAGGGGCATGGGTTCCCGGGGCGTGATCTCTGTCTTGCCGACGCCCACCTGGATGGACGGATCGGCCCCGGCAGCGACGCCCGAAAGCAGTAGGGCAAGCGGAAAGAAACCGCATATCAACCGAGTGTGCATGGCAGCCTCCTGAGGCACGCTAACAATACCCTGCTGCCTTCGGTCGGCTGCAGCGGCCCTCTCGGCGTTGGCCTCCATCGACGATGCTCACATCGCCTGCTTCGCCGCCTTGCAGAGGGCCGCTTCGCTCGGCCTCGGGCCGACGCGATGGTTTTGTTAGAGTGCCTTCGTCTCTATCTGGATTAGCGTATTGATCTTGGCCATCATGGTGGCTACACTGATGTACTAAGTCAACTTTTTTGTAGGGGCATGCCATGAAACGACATGATGCTTTCACCCTCATCGAACTCCTCGTCGTCATCGCCATCATTGCCGTCCTGATGGGGGTCCTCATGCCATCGTTGCAGAAGGCCCGGCAACAGGCCCGCATGGTCTCCTGTAAGAACAATCTGCGGCAACTGGTCTTCGGGTTGGCATTGTACGCGGAGGACAATGACCAGAGATTTCCCATCCACCCCACGACTTCGAATGGTCCGGAGGATTTCCACCGACCCTATGAACTGAACTGGGATCGGAACAACGTTGGCAGAGTGGATAACGTCAAAAAGGAGAACTATCACTTCGTGGGACGCTATCTGGGTCCCTATTTCAAGGACGTGGGCGTGTTCAACTGCACGCTGTCGGCGATTCGGGATGACACACCGTGGCCCCCGGAGGGGATCTCCTCATCCCTCCACGGCACCTATGGCGAATTCTACCGCACCGGCGAGTTCGCGCCTCTGCATGCGACCTATACCTTTCTATGGCGCTACAAGGCCAATCTCTTGGAGGGCGAGTCTAAATCCAACGGCGGTTTCTTCAGAGGCCCCCAACGCATGGACAGCAAGAACAAGTTGATCGTCCAGGATGCCTACTTTTTCCTGACCAGCAACAGGAACGTTCTATGGGACAGCCCGCAAACGAGTTGGTATTCTTCCCATCCCACCAGGGAGGGAATACGGTCATTCCCCTATTACATCGTCAAGGATCCGCAGGGCATGAGCAAACTGACCGACGGCCTTCAACGTCCCCATGCCCAGTTGAACGGCGCCTATCTCGACGGCCATGTAGAGCAATTCAGTTCCAAGGACGCCATCGCCGCCCAGAACAAGAATGCCCGCATCTTCCTGGCGCCTAAGTTTAGATGAACGCGGCAGGCGAAACCCGGAAATGATCACTGAGCTTCTTGATATGGGCCTTGCTCAGATCCCTCTCTCCACTTAGCAGGCGCGTGCCCAGGGATCGGTCCCCAAGCAGCCTGCCCAGGTCGGAGGCGGTCATTTCATTTTCTTCCAGCAGAAACCTGAGATTGTCAAGAGGATCGTGGCTCGATGGCATCCGTCGGGCCTTGGCCTCGTAATCGCCGATGAGGGAGCATAGGGTTTTGAGATAGTCGTTCTGATCTCTGTTTCGCTTACGATGACGCATTAATACGCGCAGCACCTGCATGGCCTGACCGTAGGTTTCTCGGTTCTTGATCGGGCGCAAATCGTACAGGGCGTCGATCAGGTCGTGCCAGGTGTCGGGCAGGGAATCCTGATGGATTGTTGTTGGTGTCATAATCTGCCTTTCCATCTATCTTTGCTGTATTCAGCGTGAGTCATCACCATATCGACCACGACTAGGATCCCGGCATAGTCGACTTCCGTAATCAGGCGGTACTTGTTCCCCGCTACATTAAAGACCACATACCCGATGCCATCCTGAGTATACAAATCCGCGCTATGGAAGGTCTCTCTGACTTGGGCGAAATTTGCCCATTCGGCGTTTTCCGTTAGGTCCTGCCAACGATCGAGGGGCCTGACCGCATCGCTATGCTTTGCTTTGAACTTATCCAGGACGATCTGGCCTCTTATGTCCATGGGTATAGATTACTCTGTCGTTGACATTTTGTCAACACCTCGTTGGGTGAGTTTCTCAAAGATACCGGTCCGGGGTCACGCTGAGATCGCCAAGGGCGCAGAGACCAGAATCGATTCTTGGTCACCATCAGGCTTATTTGCTATTTCAGTGTCTGGGTCCGGACTGCCCGCGAGTTTTCGGGGGCAATCGACCGTGGGACCGACAGCCTGACGGGAGTGATCCAGTCGGAATTTGGCGACATTGAGGCCCAGGGCAAAAGGCTTCAATCACCCCTGGTGGGCGATTGGCGTCTCGACATCAGCTCCGAGCGGCGAGACTATGCCCAGAGACTTAGAGCACCTAACAAAACGCCTTTGCATTCAAGCGGCTTGCTTTCCGTCTCTACGGCGTCAGGCTGCATCGACCATCCTCAGATGGCCTGCTTCACCTTCCTTGGCAGACAGAAAACCGCTCGTTTTCGGTGCGACAATTCGTTTTGCTAGGCACTCTTGGCTCATATCCGACATGAGCTGTTTGTACGGAACGCTGCCTGTCGAGAAACTCCAGTTGGAGGGTGACACCGTCAAGTTTAAGGTTACTTTGGAATTCGGTGGTCAGGAATTCGATATGGAATTTGAAGGCAAGCTGGCTGAGTCGCAGCTCACAGGCGGGTTTGAAACCTCAAGAGGCGTGCAGGAAGTGACGGGGACGAAGATGGTTGTTGGGTCCTAAGAGGAAAGAAGGAAAAAAAGGTGGAGTTCCCTCTCGCGGAGTTCGCCAAGGGGTGCAGAGGGTGAGATGGATTCATCGCGGCAGATGGGGCAAGACGCGCTAGGCTCTCGCGTTAGCGACTAGTCTTGAGCAGCAAGGGCTTGGTTGTTGAGGCTCGTTAACCAAGGAGCCAAATCTTCGGCCTTAATATAGGAGGAATCGATAGCTCCGGCAAGCTTTGGATTGGGAATCTGCAGCTTTTTTCGCTGTAGATCTCACTTCAGGCCAGGGAATGGTAGGAATGCAACTCGAAAATCCAGGAGGATTCCTACCGCATTTGCA
>JADFHU010000681.1 GCA_022567055.1 Planctomycetota bacterium | reverse complement strand
TAACAAAACCGTCGTGTCGGCCCGAGGCCGAGCGAAGCGGCCATCTGCAAGGCGGCCGAAGCAGGCGATGTGAGCATCGTCGATGGAGGCCAACGCCGCAGAAGGCCGCTGCAGCCGGCCGAAGCCAGCAGGGTTTTGTTAGAGTGTCTTAGTTCCGGGTCGCACCGTCGATCGTTTCGCAATCGTTCTCGTTGTGGTAATCGGCTACCCTTTTGAACTCCCTCCTGGTTCGATTACGACAACGATAACCACTTCGTTGATTACGACCCCGGGAGCTTCGGCGTCGTCTCGAAGAAGTATCGACCCAGATACTCCACGATGATCTGTTTGAACTCAGGCGGATCTATCAGCCCCGTGTGCCGGTAGATGATCTTGCCGCCCGGGGCGACCAGGAGCGTGTAGGGCAGGGCCCCCGTCCAACTGGGATCGAGTGCTTCCGCGAGCGCGTCCCTATCTTCGGAGGCAAAAATCACATTGCGGAAAGAGGCCGCGTGTTTCTTGAGAAAGGCCAGGCTCTGCACTTCTCGACGGAGAGCGTCCATGCTGATCGAAACCAACTCAAACTCTCTACCGCGATACATGCGATGAAGTTCCACCAGGTCGGGGAACTCCGCCGCGCAGGGCGCACACCAGGTCGCCCAGACGTTTATCAAGCGCAGCCGCTCGGTCTCATTCTGCACCAGGGCCTCAATGTCAGAGACGCCCGCCGGGTGGAGCGTCACTTCCTCCTGGTTCCAGCGGGCGAGTGCCGCTTGCGCAGAGTCACGCTTGGAGGCCCATTTGAGGGAGCAGCCGAAGGTCCGAGTGGTGGTCACCTGGGGTGCACGGCCCTCCAAGAGGGCGTCGAGCGCCGCCCGCGTCTCCCGTTGCTTGATCTCGCTCGGGTTTTCGGCATCGTCGATGCGTCCTCGATAGCGTAGCTTGCGGGCTTCATCAAAGATAAAGACATGGGGCGTTGCCGCGGGGCCATAGGCGTTCGCCATCGCCTGCTCATCGCCGTCGTACAGGTAGGGAAAGTTGAAGCCACGCCGGCGGGCCCGCAGCTTGGTGTCCTCATAGCTGTCCCCCAGGTCGGTGTAGCCCAATTCGTCCAGACGCACCGCGCGGGGATCGTTAGAGGTGACGCAGACCAACGCGACCCCTTTCTCTCGATAGTCTGCCGCGAGCCGCTTGATCCGTTCTTCATAGGCCTGGGCCGTGGGACAGTGGTTGCAGGTGAAGATGAAGGCCAGGATGCGGGCGTCCGCGAAGGACTGGAGTGAATAGCGTGTTTCAACCGTCGTGGGCTGACCGTCTCGCTGTATGACGGTAAAACCCCGCAAATCAAACTGCGGAGCCGGGCTCCCGATGGGCAATGGCTGCGGAGCGGCCCACAGGGTCGAAGATGCGACCAGGGTGATCCAGATGGCTTTGGAAACGATCATTTCGGTCTCCTAGTTGTTAGAAAAGATGTTTCATTGTTCTTGCGACTATAGTGCCTTCTCTATGTACGGTCGAGAGGGAATTCGAGTTTGAACCCGAATCAGAGTGGCGGAGATTCAGCTATGCAGGGAGCAAAAGAATCTTGTTTCCGACCTGATTCGCCAGCGCAGCCGTCCCGACTAGAGCCGCCGACCGTGGGCTCATATCACCGATCGCCCCATCAAGAAAAGCCAATCGATCACGATGAGGCCAACGACGATGAGGGTGAAACTCGCATTGATGCGTCGGATACGGCGCGACAGGGTCAAGGGGGCCTTGGCCAGGGCCCCCATGCGGTAGGGGATCTGAAAGCAGAGATAGATGAAAATGGTGGGGCCCAAGGGGTAGTAATTGAAGGCCTTGGTGACTTCGCCACTGGTGAAGGCGGCGAGTGAGCGGGCCAGGGCGCAGGAGGCGCATTTGAGTCCAAAGAGATCGTCCATGAAACAGTAGAAATGCCAACGGAGTCCTAGCTGCCGGGCGAGGGCCTTGTCGGCGGGCAGGACAAAGGCGGTGACCACGACCGCGAGGCAGAGCACGAGAATGCCGAGATGCATTGTGCGACCTCTCAGTCGTTTATTCACGGTTCGACTGATTTTCTGGCTGCGTCGGATGAGTCTGGCCCAGCGTCTCTGTGTTTTTCTTTTGGGACTCATATCGGGTCGGTTCCTGCTGGTCTTATCGGTTTGTTTGCCTAGGCTCTCTCTGAAAACTCCATCGTCAGGCCCGAGAGCGAGCGTTTTTTCGCCTGGCAAAGACGGCGAAGCAGGCGATGTTGGTTCTATCGTCGATGCAGCCGGATGTAGCCAGGCGGAAAACCCTGTTGCCTTCGTGCAGCCCTTGCTGCGATGGCAGCGTCGAACGGCTAAGAAAACAAGCCGCTCGAAGCAAGATGGGGTGTTCAGACAGAGTCTGTTTCTTTGGAGGAACCGTCAGCGTTTTGTTTCGCTGCTTAGGGTGTAGCGTGCAGTCTAAAGCTACTGGTTTTACGCCTGGGCGTCCCTTACGGTCTCGAAACGGGACTTGCTCATTCTCTTCTATCTGTTAGCATAGGCAGGTGGTGACAAGATGAATTCCATTGCCATTGATCTCGAAAGCGTGGGCTTGGTGCGCTCGGGTCAGGCGATCCTTTCGGAGATTGATCTGCAGATCGCAGCCGGGAGTTGCTGTGCGATCGTGGGGCCCAACGGCGCCGGGAAATCCGCCTTGATCGCCGTCCTGTGTGGGTATATGTGGCCGACCATCGGCGCTGTCACCGTGGAGGGCCGACGCTATGGCCGGGTGAATATGGGTCAGATGCGGCAGAGGATTGGCCTGGTCGAGCCTTCCCGAAGTCCGGAGTTGAACAGGCATTTTTCTGTCCGTGAGGCCGTGGCCACCGGTCTGTTCGGGACCCAATGCCTACCGATCGCCGTGGAGATCACCGAGGGACAGTGGGAGCGCGTGGATGGCCAGATTGCGTCATTTGGCATCGCTCGATTGGCCGCCGCCCCCTTTCATCAACTCTCGTCGGGCGAACAGATGAAGACACTGCTGGCCCGGGCGATGGTCAGCAATGCAACGATACTGCTCTTGGATGAACCCACTGTCGGACTCGATATGGGGGCGCGGGCAGAGTGTGTGGCCGCATTTGAGTCGCTGCTAGCGACGCCGGACAACCCGACCGTGGTCATCGTATCCCATCACTTGGATGAATTGCCCAGGTCCGTGGACCAGGTCGTGCTCCTGGACGAGGGCAGGATCGTCGAGAATGGAACACCCGATCAGGTCTTTACCGGCCAGATTTTGAGCCGACTCTTCGGCTGCGACATTGAGGTGTTCCGAAATCAGGGGCGCGTGGTGGCCAGTGCGACAGGCCCGGTGGTTCGTTGACTCCGGCCCCAAGCGGCCGCGCAAAAATAACTTCCCATTTATTAGGGGCAATCTTGACATTATCTTCGGCCGCTTCTCAATCACGAATTCCTCGACGTAGAACAGCTACGCCTGTGGATTCGCTCAATCGGCGCGACCAAATCTAACGCCAATTTGCTCCCTCTAAAGT
>JADFHU010000069.1 GCA_022567055.1 Planctomycetota bacterium | reverse complement strand
CGTCTCTCCAGGGCGCCATCCTTTTCGATGTATTTTCGGTACTCATCCAGGGTGGTGGCACCGACGCACTGGACGTCGCCCCGGGCCAATGCCGGCTTGAGTACATTGGCCGCATCAATGGCGCCCTCGGCGCCTCCGGCACCGACCAGTGTGTGCAGCTCGTCGACAAAGAGGATGACATTGCCCGCTCGCTTGACCTCGTTGATGACCGCCTTGATCCGCTCCTCAAACTGTCCTCGATACTTGGTGCCCGCGACCATCATGGCCAGATCCAAGACCACGACACGTTTGTCCTTCAAGAGCTCGGGGATCTCCTTGTTGATGATCTTTTGACTGAGGCCTTCGACGATGGCGGTCTTGCCCACGCCCGGCTCTCCCAAGAGCACAGGATTGTTTTTCGTACGACGACAGAGAATTTGAATGAGCCGCTCAATTTCTCTGGCACGCCCAATAACCGGGTCCAATTCGCCTTCAATGGCCAGTTGGGTGAGGTCTCGGCCGAAACTGTCCAGGGCCGGAGTCTTGCTCTTCGTCTTGCTTCGGGTGCTGCCACTTCCCATTTTCATGCCCAGATTCGTGGGGGTATCATCAACACCTGCTCCGAGAAGGTTTAGCACCTCCTGGCGGACCTCTTCCAGCTTGAGTCCCAAATTCATGAGCACCTGGGCGGCGATGCCTTCGCTCTCCCGCAAGAGCCCCAGGAGTATATGCTCGGTGCCTACATAATTGTGATTTAATGCACGGGCCTCTTCAATCGCGTATTCAACCACCTTTTTGGCTCTGGGGGTTTGTGGTAATTTCCCCATGGTAACCATGTCAGGACCACTCTTAACTAGCTTTTCAATCTCCAACCTAAGCTTCTTGATGTCGACGTCCAGATTCTTAAGAACCGTGGCGCCCACCCCGCTGCCCTCCTTGACCAAACCCAAGAGGATGTGCTCCGTCCCAATATACTCATGGTTGAATCGCTGTGCCTCCTGATTCGCCAACGCCATGACCTTGCGGGCCCTATCTGTAAAACGCTCAAACATTTCGTTACCTCAGCATCCTAATATATCGCTATTATTGCGGTTATCTGGTCCATAGGTTGAATCACACGCAAATTATAGTCCATCCCACCACCCTGTAAATAGCTGAATCCAATCAACTTTTCTACCTAAGCACGATCATAGGCGTATATATTCCTCCTCTGGGCAAAAAGTTCACCTTGCCCACCCGAGGCTCGGACTGAAAACTCGATCTGGACTTCCCCTCTGGGTCGAGAACGCGGTCTTCAGACAGAGCCTAGAATCCCTGAGCCCTGAATTGATATCGACATAAACGCCCATTTACTTTGCATTTGTCGCTGCGAATCTGCAGACACCCTCTCAAGCAAAGCATCCGCCTCCACACGAGTGGGCGCTCGCGAGACAGCTCTGTTTCAAGGACCGGTGGGAAAAAAGGACCGGAAATAGGGCTTGCAGAGATACCGATGTATACCCATAATAAGTGGCTCCGTCTGAAAACGTGGTCCGGCATCGAGCGGCGTGTTGTCCGGAGACAGACAGAAGTGGGTCATAAGGATCACAGATGAGTTCTTTACTAAGTGGGTTAACGAAGCTTCAGAGTGTGGAAAGTCGATTGCGGGCCGCCAAGGCCAAACTGGCCCGGTGCCGACGCAGTGTGGTCCTGCAAGAGAACCGGATACGAAGCGAACAAAACGCATTGGAAGCCAAAAAGGAAGAGGTCCAGTTAACCAAACTGCAGAGCGATCGTCTGGAACTCGAACTCAGGAGCCGTGACGCCGAGATTGCCAAGCTTCGTGCGGCGCTGAACGGCGCCAAGACCAACAAAGAATACGCCTCTCTGCTAACCCTTCTCAACACCAACAAGGCGGACAACTCCAAGTTGGAAACGCAGATCCTGGAACTGATGAAGGATATTGAAATAGACCAGGCCGAGTGTGATAAGATCCTGGCAACCATTGATCAGCAGAAAGCGCAACTCGACAAGGTGCGCCATGAGGCGGAGGTCGCCTCGGTCAAACTGGAGGAGGAAGTCATCGCCATGCAAGCCGAGTGGGATGATGCCGCCCGAGACATCCCTGCCGAGTTTCTGGAGACCTTCAACCGAGTCGCCGATACCTACGACGGAGAAGCCGTGGTTGAAGTAGACACCCAGCACTCCAGCAAGACATCGAGCTACAGTTGCGGTGGTTGCTTCATGAGCGTGACGGCCGAGTGCGTCAATCAACTCATGACAAAGGATGAGATTGTCCGATGCTCCAATTGCACACGCATCCTCGTTCTCTCCAAATCCTAACGACCGCGCTCCATCACACCTTCTCGCGACTAGATAGCGGAGGCCCTTTGCCTTGAACAAGGTCATTGCCTATACGGACGGGGGTAGTCGCGGCAATCCGGGGCCCTCGGCGGCGGGCATCTGTCTCTATGACACCCAGAAGAACCTGCTCCACTGCGAAGGTGTCTATCTCGGCAAAAGCACGAACAACGTCGCCGAGTATAGCGCAGTCGTCAAGGCCCTGATGAGAGCGACACAACTCAAGGCCAAGGCCATCGAGGTCTTCTGCGACAGCGAATTGCTGGTAAAGCAAATCCAGGGAAGTTACCGCGTCAAAAGCCCGACCCTCAAACCCCTCCACCAGGAGGTGGTCCGCCTGCTGGAGGCCTTCGACGCCTGGGAGTTCACCCATGTCCTCCGCGGGGCGAACCAAGAAGCCGATGCCATGGTCAACCAATGCCTCGACGCGGGCACCGACATTCTCATCAAAGAGGCCGCGGCGCAGCCGGAGGGACCGAAACTCCGGATCGGTGGGCTCATCAGTGGCAGCGGCAGGACCCTGCAAAACATCGTGGATCACATTCAACGGGGAATCATTCACGCAGAACTCCCCATTGTGATCAGCTCCCGCTCCGACGTCTCGGGGAACCAGCGGATGCGCGACGCGGGATTGCCGTTGACAATCATCGGCAGCAAAGACTATCCAGACATCGATCGCTTCAGCCGGGCCATTGAAGAAAAGCTGATCGCTGCGCGCGTGGATCTGGTGCTCCAGGGGGGATGGTTGTGCCTGTGGAGAATCCCCGCGCAGTATCACAGTCGTGTCATGAACATCCATCCAGCCCTCCTGCCCAGCTTCGGCGGCAAGGGCATGTGGGGCCACCACGTCCATGAGGCGGTCTTAAAGGCAGGCTGCAAGGTCAGCGGTTGCACCGTTCACTTCTGCACGGATGAATATGATCAGGGTCCCATCCTCCTCCAGCGAACCTGTCCCGTCGCGCCCGACGACACGCCGGACACCTTGGCGGCCCGCGTCTTCCGGGAAGAGTGCATCGCCTATCCCGAGGCTGTCAACCTATTTGCCCAGGGCAAACTGTCGGTCAACCCCAAACGAGTCCCTGCGACGGTCCGATCCTAGGGGAGAGCCAGCGTGAATCGACGGCAGAAGGCCTTGCTCAAGGAGACCGTGGCGGTCCTGGCGGTCACAGTGGTCGTGCTCGTCGGCATGCTCAACCTCAAGGACTGGATCAACCGGCGCGAGGCCATGCGGGCCATGCACCAGCTCGCCGAGAGCATCCAGGACTACCGGGCCACCTACCAGTCCGTCCCTGCCCGGGACTTTGTGGACGCCCAGATCCCCACCCTCTCAGGTCACGTACGCCTGGGAAAACTCACCTATCGGGCCGCCGAAATCACCCTGGACTCCGCCAACGACGAGATCTTGGCCTACACCGAACAACACTACCGATCCCTCTTCGTCAACAGCGGGTATATCGTCATGCAATTGGACGGCACGGTGTTCTGGCGGGAGCAGGGGGAGTTTCACTAAGCGGTCGCGCAGAAATAAATTCACAGTTTAGAGGGAGCAAATTGGCGTTAGATTTGGTCGCGCCGATTGAGCGAATCCACAGGCGTAGCTATTCTACGTCGAGGAATTCGCGATTGAGAAGCGGCCGAAGATAATGTCAAGATTGCCCCTATAAATGGGAAGTTATTTCTGCGCGGCCGCTAAGCCTATGTCACCTGCCCCAACACCTGATCGCGCAATGTCCCAACCTGACGAGCATAGCCCTCAGCAGCCGCCTCATCGGGGGCCTCCACGATGACCCGCATGACGGGCTCGGTATTGCTGAGCCGCAGGTGGATCCAGCTATCGCTGAAATCGAAACGACATCCGTCACTCGTGTTGACCTTGGCATCCGGAAACAGTGCTCTGGCCCCTTCGATAATGCGATCTGCCTGTTCGGCCGTGGCGGAGAATTTTTCTTTGAGCATGGCGTAACGGCCGATTCGGTCGGCCAACTGGCCTACCGTTTGGTCTTCCGTCGCCATCAACTGCAACACCAGGGCCATGGCCACCAGGCTGTCACGCACCGGGCCGACGCGCAGGTCGATGATGCCGCCGTTTCCTTCGCCGCCCACGATACAATGGTGCTCGAGCATGGCCTTGGCGACGTGGGCCTCGCCCACCGGAGTACGAATGACGGTGACGCCCGCCGCCTTGGCAATGTCATCGAGCATACGCGAGGTCGAGAGATTCGCGGCGGTGTTGCCGCCTTCGGTCCCCAAGACAACCTTTGCGGCCAGGGCCAATGTATACTCCTCGCCGAGGTAACGGCCGCTCTGATCGACGATGGCGATGCGATCGGCATCGGGGTCCTGAGCGAAGCCGATGTCGGCCCCCTCACGCCGGACGACATCACAGAGACCCTGCAAGTTCGCTTCGGTAGGTTCCGGTTCGTGCGCGAAAAAACCGGTCGGCTCCACATTGACGGGAATCACCTGGCAGCCTAGGGCCTCCAGCAGCCGCACGCCAATCCGGCCGCCGGCGCCATTGACGCTGTCGAGTACGACCTTGAAGCGTTGGGCCGAAATCTCTTCGGGCTGCACGATCGCCAGGACTCGGTCGATGTGGATCGGGTCCGCCTGATCGTTGTCAAGGCGCCTGCCACACTCGGCCGATCCTACCAGGCAGAAGTCTTTGTCTTGAAACCGCGCCTTGATCTCGGCGGCCACTTCGGCCGGTGGGGCGATGCCGTCGCTGAGCAGCAGTTTGACCCCGTTATACTGGATGGGATTGTGGGAGGCCGTGATCACCACGCCCCCGTCGCAGGCCAGTTCCCTCAGCATAATACCGACACAGGGCGTCGTCACGATGCCCAGATCAGTAACGTCGATGCCGACACTGCACAGACCCGCCGTCACCGCCGCCTGGATCATCGGCCCACTCGGGCGCGAGTCCCGTCCCAGACAGACACTCAGTCTCTTTTGGGAATCATCACCACTCGATCTGAGGTAGGCACCAAAGGCACAGCCATAGTCCGCGGCAATCGCCGCCGTGAGATTCTCACCGATGATGCCCCGCAGGCCACTGACGCTAATAATCAATGTTTGCGTCATGACTCATTCTATCTCGATGAGCCGCGTCATGACCACGCCATCGACGGCCCGGATCCTCTGCAGGAGGTCTTCGCTGACCTCATTCTCAACGTCAATGATGTTGTAGGCAAAATCACCGCGGCTCATGTTAATCATATCCTGTATGTTGATCTTGTACTCCGCCAGGAGCGTCGTGATTTGGCCCACCATGTTCGGCACGTTGCGATTGGCCACCACGATGCGTTTCGGGGCCGACGGGGCCATCTGGCACTGGGGGAAATTGACCGAGTTTTCGATCGTACCGAATTCCAGATAGTCTCGTACCTGTGTCACGGCCATCGTCGCACAGTTTTCCTCCGCCTCCGGCGTGGAGGCCGCCAGATGGGGGAAGGCGATCACATGGGGTTCCCTGAGCAGTTCCTCGTCCGGAAAATCGGTCACATAGCTGGCGATCTGCCCCGAGGCCAGGGCCTCTCTAACGGCGTCGTTATCGACCAAGCCGCCTCTGGAGAAATTCAACAGCCGGGTCCCCTTTTTCATCTGCGCACAGGTCTCACGGTTAATCAAGCCCTGGGTCTTCTCGTTCAACGGCACATGCACGGTAAGATAGTCGGATTCGCCGATCAGCGTGTCCAGACCGCCCGCCCGTTTGACCGCGCGTGACAGCCCCCAGGCGGCCTCGACCGAGATGAAGGGGTCATAGCCGGTGACCTCCATGCCCAAGGCGGTGGCGTCATTGGCCACCATCACGCCGATGGCCCCCAGCCCGATTACGCCCAGTTTCTTTCCTTTGATCTCCGGGCCGGCGAAGTCAGACTTTCGCTGTTCGACGAGCTTGGGAACCTCGGCACCCTGTCCGACGAGAGACTTGACCCAGGCCATGCCGTCCGCCACTCTCCGGGACGAGAGGAGCAGAGACATCAGCACCATCTCTTTTACGCTGTTGGCATTGGCGCCGGGCGTGTTAAAGACGACGATGCCCAAGGCGCTGCAGGCGTCAACGGGAATGTTGTTGACACCGGCGCCGGCTCGGCCGATGGCCCGCACAGAGGACGGAATCGCCATGTCGTGCATGTTATGGCTGCGGAGAATGATGGCATCCGGACGGGGAATCTCGGAGCCAACTTCATACCCCTCCCGTGGCAAAAGCTCCAGCCCTTTGGCCGAGATCTTGTCGAGGGTTTGGATTCTGTACACCCGACTCATGGACGCTTGCTCCTGTGGGACCCGACGTGCGCGACCATTTTAGAGTCCCAACGAGTCCCACTCATCGGCGAGACAGGGTTCGATCGCCTCCATATCGATGGAGATGGGCTCAACATGCCACACCTCCCGGCAGTAGTCACGGATCGAACGATCGGAGGAAAACTTGCCCATCCGCGCGACGTTGAGAATGCTCGCGCGGGTCCACCCCACCGGGTCCTGCCACAGCTGACTGACTCGATCTTGGCAATCGACATAGGCCTGGTAGTCTGCCAATACCAGGAAGGGGTCTGATTCCATCAGGTTGTCCACCAGAGGTCTAAAGAGTCGTCTATCGCCGCCGGCCAGCCCGCCCGATTCCAAGAAGTCCAGGACCTCCCGTAGTGTCTCGTTCTGATCGTAGATTGTTTGCGGCCGATATCCCTGCCCTTGCAGTGCATGGGCCTGTTCCGCATCGAGACCGAAGAGGAAGAAGTTTTCGGCGCCGACTTCCTCCCTGATCTCCACATTGGCGCCGTCCAAAGTGCCGATGGTCAGGGCGCCATTGAGAGAAAACTTCATATTACCCGTGCCGGACGCCTCTTTGCCCGCCATGGAAATCTGTTCCGAAAGATCGGCCGCGGGATAGACGGGCTGGGCGTTCTTGACGTTGTGGTCGGGAAAAAAGACGACCTTGATCCGCCCCGCGACATCCGGATCGTCGTTGATCAGGCCCGCGAGATTATTGATGAGCTTGATAATGAGCTTGGCCAGATAGTATCCCGGCGCCGCCTTGCCGCCGAAGATAAAGGTGCGGGCGGGCAACTGCACCTGGGGATTCCGCTTGAGACGCAAATAGAGCATCAGGATGTGCAATGCGTTCAAATGCGGTCGCTTGTACTCATGGATGCGTTTCGCTTGAATATCGAAAAGCGACTCCGTATCCACGGTCACACCCACACGCAGGCCAATCAGCCCGGCCAGCCGACACTTGGCCGTTTGCTTCACGGCGCGCCAGGCGCGGTGAAATTCGGTATCATCTGCATAGGGTTCGAGTTTGCGAAGCTGATCGAGATCACGCTGCCAACCCTCACCGATCACGTCGTCCAACAACTCCGCTAAAGGTGGATTGCTCACGGCCACAAAGCGACGCGGAGTGACACCGTTGGTCACATTGCAGAACTTCGCGGGCCACATCTCGGCGAAATCATGCATCACACGTTGCTTGAGCAACTCGGAATGCAGGGCGGCCACGCCATTGACACGGTGGCTCCCCACGGTGGCGAGATGGGCCATACGCACACGCCGGCCTCCTTGCTCACCGATCAGCGACATACGTTCGACACGGTCTTCATCGCCCGAGAAGCGGGCCCTGACTTCCTGCAAGAAGCTGTGATTGATCGCGTAGATGATCTGCAGGTGTCGCGGCAACAAGTCACGAAAGAGGGGCACGGGCCAGGTTTCGAGCGCTTCTGGTAGGAGGGTATGGTTTGTGTAGGCGCAACTTTGACGGGTGACCTCCCACGCGACGCCCCATTCCATCTGGTGTTCATCGACCAGCAGTCGCATCAACTCTGCCACCGCAATCGCCGGGTGGGTGTCGTTGAGCTGCACAGCCCAGTGCTCGTGAAACCGGTCCAAGGAACGTCCGAGACTCAGGTGGACACGAATCATGTCCTGGAGTGAGCAACTGACAAAGAAGAATTGCTGCTGTAGGCGCAACACCTTCCCGGCGCAGTGCTCATCATTGGGATAGAGGACCTTGGTGATGTTCTCCGAGACCATCTTGTCTTCCACGGCGCGATAGTAGTCGCCATGGTTGAACGCGGAAAAATCGAAGGACTCCACTGCCTCGGCCTTCCAGAGCCGGAGTCTATTGCAGGTCCCCACGCGGTAGCCCAGGATGGGCGTATCGTAGGCCACGCCCTTGACCACGGCATTGGGCACCCAACGGACTCGCGGCCGGCCCTGATCGTCTGTGAAGTTTTCCGTCCCTCCACCGAAGGAAATGTCGAAGGCCAATTCGGGGCGTGCGATTTCCCAGGGATTTCCGAAACGGAGCCACTTGTCTGTCTTTTCGACCTGCCACCCGTCGCGAATGAGCTGATCAAAAATGCCAAACTCGTAGCGTATGCCATAGCCTATCGCAGGAATCTCTACAGAAGCCAGGGAATCCATGTAGCAGGAGGCCAACCGTCCCAGGCCGCCATTGCCCAGCCCGGGTTCCTCCTCTTGCTCGAAGATCTCCTCTAGGTTGACACCCAACTCCTCCATCGCCTGACGCGCCTGCGCCATCATGCCGAGGTTGTGCAGGTTGATTTCCAGGTGGGGTCCGGGCAGAAACTCCGCGGACAGATAGGCCACCACTCGAGCATCCTTCTCCGTGTAGGTCTCCAGGGTGCGGACGCCCTGCTTGAGCACGCGATCGCGCACCGTCAAGGCCAGGGCGGTGTATAGATCGTTGCGGGTGGCGGCCCTGGCCACTCGGCCCAGAGAACAGAAGAGATTGTCCCGAAACGAACGCTTAAAATCCTGGACGCGTGAACCGGTCCGCACACCAGTCGCCGGCATGCGTTTGCGGGGGCCTACGCGGCTGTTCTGCGGTTCATAGGGCATGAAGCGTGTTCCTTTCCATGGATCGCCGGCCTTGCCTGGTCAGCAAGTCTCTTTCCCTAGACTCGAACTGGTTTCCCCTCGGGTGTGAGCCTAGGGGTCGGAGACGAGCGGCCTAATTGTGCGCTAGATGCGATTGTCCTACACCCAAAGCAAATAATCACCTTACAAATAATGGGGTATTGTAGCTCGATCCGGGCAAAGATCAAGTTGCGCGGTGAAAAAGATTGACACTAGGCTTTGTCGGAAAACTTGCTCGTCGGCCCGAGAGCGAGCGATTTTTTCGCCTGGCAAAGACGGCGAAGCAGGCGATATTGGTTGTATCGTCGATGGAGCCGGATGCAGCCAGGCGAAAAAAGGGCCGCTCGAAGCCAGATCGAGTTTTTAGACAGAGCCTATTAAAGCGATTCCCATGAGACCAAGATTAGCGACGGTTTTACTCTCGGCGCGAGACTTCTTCCGGATGGCAAGCTCGGGTGATTTTCTGGGTCGTGTCGGAACCGTCCTGATGCGCAAGAGTCCCCGGGCCGCGGTGTGGACGGCAGGCATCACCTCATCGGGGTATTTAACCAACTCTCTAGGACTTCTACCGGGCGACTTCACCGCGGCCCAGGCGCTGGCGGCTCCGATCCTGGTCGGTGGCACATTTCTCGCGCTCGGCGTGAGCCTGCGCTACATTCCCTCGGCCCTCTGGCGCCGGCTGACGATAGTGGCCGAGGCCAACGACCTGAATCTCATGGAAGACTACCGGAAGTCCCAACTCAAAGATCATCTCGACCGGCTCTGGGACAGGGTCTTCTCCTATGAGGCGGCGCTGCGTTACTCGCCGGAGCAGCGAGAAGCCGAGGGGACACTGTTGACCGCCACGCGTCAACAGATGAGCGCCAAGATCGGAGGATGGGACAAAGACATCCTGACACAACTGGGCATTCAAGACAGGCACGATTTACAGGAACTCGTCTCGGCCATGATGGCGGTCAAACCCTATAGCGCCTCTGTGGAGGCTTCGCGGGAGGGTTTCCTGGTCTCCAGCACCTACGCCCTGCACAACACCTTGCCGCAGGCCACCCAGACGGAACGTATCGGCTTTGGCCTGGGCCTCTTCGAGGACTTCTGTGATGGCGCCTACTTCGACCCTAGCGATCAGAAGCTATTCCAGCAATACCTGGGCAACAGCACTCTTAGCGATTGCAAGAAACAGTGCCGGTACGGAGCCGTTGATGCACTCCGCGAAATACCCTTGAAGGGGGTGGGTCGACTCTGGTTTTCCCTAGTGACACGGAAGGTCGGCATGGGCGTGGGCAAGGTCGTGCGTCAGCTCAACGAGCACTATCAAACGGATCGATTCAACGCCCAGGTCTTTCTCTGGCCCGGGGAAGACGAAGCCGCGTGGATCGCCGCGTACCCGGGCGCCCAGGCGGATATCCGCAAACTGAGGGCTTCCCTCCTCAAAAAGGTTCTGGGCCAAACGTACGCCGATGCGGAACGGGTCTTGAATGGGATGCTACTGCCTTCCTTCGAACTGGCGACCGACCTGCGCATGCGATTCGACTATGAGTACTGCGCGGGAACGCTCGACCATCAGAACGAGCAAGGCAGCTTCGTGCGGGACAACTGCCTGAGCGACTGGCAAGAATACCCATATCCCGCCGCGTGGGTGGAGAAAAAACGGCGCTGGGTGAATCGAGCGATCGAGGACATGACCCAATTCACGGAGGCGCTGGCCAGGCTCGGTCTGACAACTCCGTCGTCAGGCCCGAGAGCGAGCGGTTTTTCGCCTGGCAAAGACGGCGAAGCAGGCGATGTTGGTTCTATCGTCGATGCAGCCGGATGCAGCCAGGCGACAAACAAGCCGCTCGAAGCCAGAGGGGGTTTTCAGACAGAGGCCAGGATTAAGCCGGACAGACGACTCGATGATCCGTTGCTCTTACGTGCGGTCAAGATCCTCTTCCATACCGATACGGACGCGATCAGAACACAATTCCGTCGCGACGCGATGCAGCTCGACCAGGCAGCCGTCCATCGGCTCATCGAGAGCGCCCTCACTCAGTTGGACATCCTAAACCACCGTCTGATGACCGTGCGCCTGCACCACCAATTGACTCACATTCAAGTGCAGGGCTATCGTGCCCTGGTGAAATCCCTAGCCTACGATGATCCGAATGAAAAAGAACCCGCCCAGCAGAAGGAGACGCCCATGAGCAATCCGGTCAAGATCTACACCTACCAGCGCTGCGGCACCTGCCGCAAGGCCTTGAAGTATCTCGTGGACAAGGGGATCGAATACCATGACATTCCCATTCGCGAGACGCCCCCCCGTAAGACAGAACTCAAGACCATGCTGAAACACCTGGAGGGCCGCCGGAATCTACTTTTCAACACCTCCGGCACCGACTACCGCGAACTGAAGATCAAGGACCAAATGGCCGGCATGACGGATCAGGACGCCATCGACCTGCTAAACTCAAACGGCAACCTGGTGAAGCGGCCTTTCCTGCTGACCGCCGAGGGAGGACTCGTGGGTTTCAAACAGGATCAGTGGGACGCATTTTTCTAAAAGCATGAAGTTTCTCGGGCGCTACGCGTCTCGGTACCAGAGGCATGCCCATAGGCCTGCCAACGACTTGACACAGACAGAGCCGAGCAATAGAATCCAGGTCCGCCGGATTGCAGCGAATGTGCCCACTATGAATAGAGGATAGGGCGCATTGCCGCTGACGGAGCCTTCAGAAAGAGCCTAGAGGAGTCGAGACGTGTCCATCTGTGACCGCATGCTGGCAGCCATTGAGTCCCTCCTCAACTGGTCTATGGAGGGGCCAGAAGATCGGGACGAGGCCTTCGTCGCAAAGATCGACGAATTTGAAGCCACCGTCAAGGAGGGCCACGAACAGGTGGCCGCCTTTGCGGCGACCATCCACTGCCAACAGGGTGAACTCGTCCAGCTCGAGCGAGAGACCGCCGGAATCGGGAATCCCTCCCAAGGACTTGCGGCCCGGATCGCCGCAAAGAAACGGGACATCGCCGAGAACCGGGAGACCTACGAAAAATTGCAGCGAACGCTCAAGGGCCTCGAAGAACAACTCGAGACGGCCCGCAGGAGGCAGGAGACCCTGCGGGTGCAAGGTTTCCTGAAAGGACGTGACGGCCATGGCTGAGTTAATGACGCTGGCCCTCTTACCCATCAATCTCGTCTTCACGCTGCTGCTCCTGATGGTCATTCTCTACTGGATCATCGTGATTCTCGGCGTGCTCGATGTGGATCTGTTTCAAGTCGACGTGTCCGATTTTGACGCCGATGGCGACCTGGGTGTCGATGGCGACGTACACGGTGTGGGGGCGAGCCTAAGCGGGTCGGTGCTCCATTTCTTCCACGTGGGCGAAGTGCCGGTCATGGTTCTATTTAGCCTGTTCGTGCTCAGTCTCTGGGCCGGATCGGTCTTGGGGAATTACTATTACAATCCCGAGTCCCTGCCCAGCCGAGCCTTCGGGATTCTTGTCGTGAACGTCGTCGTCGCTCTAGTCGTCGTTAAGGCGCTGGGTGCCCCGTTGAAGCCGTTCTATGCGATGTTCAATAGAGATTACAATGCCCCCAAGCCCGTGATGGGGAGTCTCTGCCGGATTACGACGACGCAAGTGACACCAACCGACATGGGACAGGCCGAGGTCAGGACCAAGGGCGCTCCCATCTTGCTCAACGTGCTTTCCAAGCAAGACCATCGCTTCGCCAAGGGCGATGAGGCCGTCGTGGTAGGAAAAGACAAGGAAAGCGGAATCCACTATATTGTCCCCCCCAAGTTGGAGAGTTAATTATGCCTGCCTTTCAAAGTATGGTCATATTGGGTCAAGCCTTTCAAGCGTTCGCCGTCGTCGCCGAGCACGATGGGCGCGGGCACGCGGGCGCCGCAGATGCAGGGGAAGGGTCCAATCTGCACCCACATGGGGAAGTTGCC
>JADFHU010000680.1 GCA_022567055.1 Planctomycetota bacterium | reverse complement strand
CGCGCTGGAGCGCGCAGCTGGAAGATCAGTCGCCACAAGAGATCTTGCGCTGGTCGGTCGATACGTTCTTCCCGGACCTCACGATCGCCTGCAGCTTCGGCGGGCCGTCCGGCATGGTGCTGCTCGACATGATCTCCCAGATCGAACCGCGCACGGAGGTCTTCTACCTCGATACGGACTTCCTCTTTCCTGAGACGCTGGAGACCCGCGACAAAGCGATCGAACGCTACGGCATCAAGCCGGTCGCGTACAAGACCGAGCTGACGCCCGCGCGCCAAGCGGCGGAGTACGGCGACGAGCTCTGGCTCAGCGACCCGGACCTCTGCTGCAACCTCCGGAAGGTCGAGCCGAACGTCCGCGCTCTCGCCGGCAAGCGCGCCTGGATCACCGGCATTCGCCGCGACCACGGCAAGTCGCGTGGCGACGCGCCTGTCGTCCAGTGGGACGAGAAGTTCGGATTGGTAAAGGTGCTGCCGCTGGTGAGCTGGCTGGAGGCGGACGTCTGGGCCTACATCGTCAAGCACGACGTGCCTTACAACCCGCTGCACGATCAAGACTATCCCAGCATCGGCTGCACTAACTGCACGCTCGCCGTTAAGGAGGGCGACGACCTGCGCTCCGGACGATGGCAGGGCACGGAGAAGGTGGAGTGCGGCCTGCACACCGCCGGCGATCCCGTGCCGATCGCGCGAGGCGAGGGTATAGCGGGGTAGTCGCGGGTAATGGGTAGCGCGCATCAAGTGATCGGGACAACGAGTCATCGAGAAAGTGAAAGAGGGGGAAGCATGAGCGGACGAGGTGTCACGATCTGGTTTACCGGCCTCTCCGGCGCCGGCAAGACGACGATCGCAGAGAAGCTGGTGCAGGTGCTGCGCGAGCGGGGCCGCAAGGTGGAGATACTGGACGGCGACGTCGTTGGGCCGGCGTTCGGCGTGGTGCTCGATCTCCCGGTGGAGGGGACGTGAGGGGTACAGGGCTTGCCTGCCCGTGCAGGCCTGTTTGAGCAGTTGCAGCGTAAGTTGATCGCACAGGGTTGCTAAGTCAGTTTTGTCGCTCAAAGTCTCTGCCCACCGCAAAGAAGAGATATTTTCGGATAGAACCTCGGCCTCACCGGCGGTAGTATCGGTCGATACCCAGGTGGACTTCAGCGAAAAAGGGGAGGGCCAGGATAGAAACCTTTCGGTTTCTCGGACTCGAGCATGACTATCGCCCCGGTTCACCGCTGAGGGTGACTGCGGGTCAAGGACACTCTCTGTTCTTGGGCTGGGATCAGCCGAACCGGACCCAGTAGACCCGAATGGCGTAAGGGGATGTCTTTCCAGGGACGGCCGGGTGTGCCGGAGACCTGGATGTTGGTCTGGCAGAAACGCTGATCCGGCGGAAGCTGCGTATCACCCACCAGACGGTTGGCCCAGGTGTTGGCGATCTCGATCTCCAACTTGTTGGTGCCTGCACGTGCGGCGGCGGTGAGTTCTACGCGGTAGGGCGGGGCCCAGAGAACGCCGAGGGGCCGGTCGTTGAGAGAAACCTTGCCCACCGCCCACAGGCGGCCTAGGTCGAGATGGATCTGTCGGCTCGGCTGGAGCCAGTCCGGCGGCAGGTCAAAGCTGATTTCGTAACGGGCAATACCGGAGAAATGCCTGATCCCGATGTCATTGTGATCGGTCCATGACATTAGCTCCGGCAGGATCACGGACTCCGGTGCGCCCCAATCGGCAGGGAAATGAACTTGCCAGGGGCCTGTGAGTTTTATGGGTTGAGGAAGGTTGTCAATATCAATGCCGACGCTCCGGTCGTCGGGAGTCTCCAACTGGTAGGCGCCCTGCTCAAAGGCTGTCACCTGGAATTCCTGCTCACCCCGATGTCTCACCCGAAGACCCGGTGAGGCCGACCGAAAATGGTTCGCTGAGACAGGCTTGCGAAATACCACGAAGACCGAACCAAAGGGATCGAGTGACAGCGGTATCTGAATGCCGTGCGCGGTTTGCTGGTAGACGACCAGGCGGTCGGTCTGACCGGATTGAGGATCCCAGAGTTCCGGTGCCTTGCCGGTGACACGGAAGGTGGCCTGCACGGACTCGGCATGGGGCCGCTTGTTCCGCACAAAGTAGATGTCGGCCTGGGAGGTGCGGCGGTGAATGTAATCGAGTTGGGTGTCGGCCCGCGGACTGGTGAATTGAAAATCGGGACCGATGCCGCGCTCGGCCAAGATCTCGCGTAGCGGTCGGCCATGGATCACCCGACCCTTGCCATAGTGGTGGATACGGACGCGTTGACCGTCACAGTCTCCCCAGATGCGATTGGCGAGCCGCCGAACCTGGTCATCGCGCTGGGGATAATCCGTGAGCCCGTTGGATCGAACCGGTTTAGGACCCACCACGGTAGCCCCGGCTTCGACCAACTCTCCGATTCTCTGCAAGACGGCCAGATCGAAATCCTCTCTGTCCGGCAGCACCAGCAACTCGTATTGCATGCCGTCCGGCAGGGCGATGCGCCCGTCCCTGACCTGCATGCGTTTTAGGATCACTTCCGGGTTGGCGACATCATAGTCGTAGCCCACTCCCAGGGAAGGATCGACGTGCTTGGGCGGGACGAAGTTGTATCCCTGATCCCCGTAGTAGTAGCAGACGTCACCGACGAAGAGACCCTGCTGCAATAGGAAGGAGCAGCGTGACAGATAGGTCAGGAAGGGCTTGGCCAGGGGCCACCAGACGAGGTTGGGCGTCAGGTGACTCCCCGCCCCATAGACCCAGCCCGGTTTGCCCGCCTCGGGGGGCTGGTGCGACGCCGTGTGCCAGACCACCCGGTTCATGCCTTCACAGAAGGCCCGGTCGGCCCAAGGCTTCAGGTCGAAGGGCCCATCTTCCCAGTGCCGAAAGCCGGTGAAGGCCTCCATGCTGACCCGCCGGCGGCCGTAGACATGGGCGGCACAGGCGGTCTCCTTGACGACCCAGAGTTGGTTGCGGTCGGGACGCCAGGGCCAGAACTCGCCCCGCATCTCGTCGATGGCGCCGAGTGCCTTCAAGGCGTCGACGGGCACCTGGTGCACCGGCGGACCGGGGCCCCCGGCCTCCGCCTCGATGCCCAGGCCCGCCTCCCTTGCGGTCTCACTCGCCGTGCGGTAGTAGGCGTCCACCAGCAAGTCACCCAGGGTCTTGCGGAAGTCGTAGATGAAGCGAAGCGTCTGCTCGTCACTCTCGATTTGATGGCCGGCCAGCACCGGCAGGAAGGGTGTCATGTCATAGTGTCGGTAGGTGCGGAACTGCTCCAGGAAGTCGGGCGTCCACTTGGCCCCGACGACCTCATAGCTGGGGAGATAGAGCTGTTTTATGCGGGTGTGTCGTAAGTCCCCCAGTCTCTGTTGCAGACGTTGGGTCAGGGTTTCAATGAAGGTTCGTGTCGCTACCCTGCTAAAGTGATCCGTGGCCAGTCCATCGGATTGGGGGCTGGGGACCTTCAGGCGTTCACCGGTATTGGCACAGACGAAGCGCATCAGGGTCCAGTCTCCCTCCGGTACCTGCCACTCAAACCA
>JADFHU010000068.1 GCA_022567055.1 Planctomycetota bacterium | reverse complement strand
CATCCCCCGCTCTTCTAGGTCCTCGTCCGCGATCGTTAGGCCCAAGACGCGGGTGTAGAAGTCCCGCTGCTTCATCAGGTCCTCGGCGTAGATCCCAACGTGCCCCAGAGACTCGATCCTTGGCATGGCTGTCATCCTCCATCGTTATTTGGGGGTCTGGTGATTATTACCCGGAATTATACACCACGGATTCGGCGCCGCAGGTCAGGCGCCGCGACGGCCTCCCTCCATGGCCCGGAATAATTTCTCCGAGGTCACGGGAATCTCCGTCATGCTGACTCCGGTGGCGTCCAGGATGGCGTTGACGATGGCCGGGGCCACCGAGCTGATCCCCTGCTCGCCGATGGCCTTGCCTCCGTAGGGGGTCGGCCCGCCGCTTTCGCTCTCCACCAGCACGGTACGAAGCTCCGGCATGTCGGGCATCGCGGGTATCTTGTACTCGCCCATCGAAAGGGTGGTGACGTGGCCTTCGTCGTACTGTAGTTCCTCGGTCAGGGCGTAGCCGATGCCTTGCATCACCGCGCCGTCCACCTGGCCCTGGTGTCCCAAGGGGTTCAGGATGGTCCCAACGTCGTGGGCGGAGGTGAACTTGGTCAGTTGCACCTGTCCGGTTTCAACGTCCACGTCCACCTCGGCGATCTGGACGCAGAATACAGTGATCTCTTCGTCCCGCTCCGAGTCATAGGTGTTTTCGGCCTCCATGAATCCACCGGGTCCGGCGGAACGGGAGACCAGGCTGCCCAGGCTCACCGGGGTCTGACCCGGCGCGGTCACCTGGCCCTGGGTGAAACCGGTCTCGTCTTCCGGCCATCCGAACAGGTCGGCGGCCATGGCAACCATCTTCTGCCGCAATTCCTGGGCGGCCCGGTATACGGCCTGGCCGGCGACGTGGGTAACCCGGCTGCCGCCGACGCCGGTCTCGAAGGCCACGTCGTCGGTGCTCCAGGTCTCCAGTTTGATCTCGTCGTAGGCCACCCCCAACTCCTGGCCCAGAATCTGGCGCAGCACGGTGTAGAAACCGGAGCCGGTGTCGGGCAGGGCGGTGTAGAGGGTGACCGTCCCTTCGGAGTCAATCGATACCTTGGCGGTTGAACTTCCGGCCCCGACATGCCTTTCGCAGATGGCCATGCCCCGCCCGGTGAGTTTGCCGGGCCTCTGCGGCTTGGCGTCCAGGTATCCGGCCTCTTTCACGGCGGCGTCCATCGTCTTGAGACCCATGACGTCCTTCCAACGGTGTCCCAGGGGTGAGGCGTCGCCGTCCTGCACCAGGTTCTTCTTACGAAGCTCCAAGGGGTCCATGCCCAGTTCCCGGGCGATCAGGTCGATCTGGGCCTCGCCCGCGAAGATGGACTGGGGGTCGCCGGGCGCCCTCATGCTGCCGCAGGGCACGTGGTTGGTGTAGACCACGTAGGAGTCGATCTGCCCATGGGGTATCTTGTAGGGCCCCAGGCAGCGCGCGCCGTAGGTCACGCCCCGCTGGGGTTTGAATGCGGCGTAACCGCCGCTGTCGTAAACCAGGTGGGCCTGGCGGGCCGTGATGGTCCCGTCTTTCTTCACTCCGGTCTTGAAGGTCATCACCGCCGGATGCCGGGGATTGCCCGCCATCAACTCTTCGATGTAGGTCATGACCATGCGCACGGGGCGGCCGGTGGTTTTCGAAAGCCAGAAACCCAGGTGGCTGTCCATGAAACTACCCTTGCCGCCAAAGTCCCCGCCGATGGTGGTGGGGTTGACCCGTATCTGATCGGTGGGCATGTCGATGCCTTCCGACAACTGTTGGCGCACCTGAAAGGGCATCTTGCTGTTCACCCAGGTCTGCACCCGGCCTCCGTCGTCCAGAAAGACCACCGAGGCATGGGGCTCGATATAGGCTTGGTGCTGGTGGTTGGTCTTGAAGGTATGCTCAAAGATTAAATCGGCTTCGGCGAAGCCCTGTTCCACATCGCCCTGCTTCCAGGAGCCGTGGCCCGCCATGTTTGGGTGCTCTTGGGGGCCCTCTGGTATACCCACGTAACCGCTGAACTCCGGATGAAGGGCCGTCGCGCCGGGTTTGATGGCGTCCAATGGGTCCAGTATGGGGTCCAGTTCCTCGTACTCTATCTCGATGAGGTTCAGGGCCTCTTCGGCGATGTCGTCGTCCTCGGCGGCCACCGCCACGACCTTCTGGCCCGCGAAGCGGACCACGTCCCTGGCCAGTATGGGCAGGTCCCGGATCATCCTGCCCACCAGATGGGGCGGGATGTCGCCGGCGGTCAATACCGCGTGGACGCCGGGCAGCCGCCTAGCCGCAGCCACCGAATCCAAGTCGATGGACACGATCTTGGCGTAGGGGAAGGGACTGCGCAGGCACTTGCCCACCAGGATGCCCGGCAGGTTCACGTCGGCGGGGTATATCGCCCGGCCGGTGACTTTCGCCGGGCCTTCCGCGTGGCCCACGGGCCGGCCGATAGTATCGTAAGAACTGGTCACGGTACGCCTCCGCTATTTGGCCTTGGCCTTGCGTCTCGATTTCTTGGGCGCGCCTTGATCGTCGGAGTCCGCGGCCAGGTCCATGGCCAACTGGGCCAGGGTGCGGACGGGCACCCCGGTGGCCCCTTTGACCAGGTAGCCGGAGGCCTTCTCCGAGGTCGAGGTGCCGGCGATGTCCAGGTGCACCCAGGCCGCCCCATCCACGAACTCGGCCAGCAGAAGGGCGGCGCTGATGGAGCCGGCCTGCCGTCCGCCGCTGTTCTTCATGTCGGCGACGTCGCTCTTGATCAGGTCTTTGTATTCATCGAACATGGGCAGTTCCCAGAACTTCTCGCCGGTCTTTTTCCCGGCGTCGATGGTCTGCTGGACCAGTTTATCGTCGTTGCCCATGACCCCGGTGCAGGCTTTGCCCAGGGTGGTCACCATGGCCCCGGTCAGGGTCGCCACGTCAACCAGCCGGGTGATGCCCTGTTCCCGGGCGTAGCACAGGGCGTCGGCCAGCACCAGCCGGCCTTCGGCGTCGGTGTTGATCACCTCGATGGTCTTGCCGTTCATGGCCGTCACCACGTCTCCGGGACGCTGGGCGGACGCTCCGGGCATATTCTCGGTGGCCGCGATCACGGCTAAGACGTTTATCTTGGGTCTGGTCTGCCCGATGATCTGCATGGCGGCGATGACCGACGCGCCGCCGGCCATGTCGCCCTTCATGGCCTCCATGCCGCCGGGAGACTTCAGGGATATCCCGCCGGTATCGAAGGTGATTCCCTTGCCGATTAGGCCCAGGTTGTTCTCCGGATTGCCGGGGTCTCCCTCATATCTCAGGACGATGAGCTTGGCCGGCTCGTTGGTGCCCTGGGCGACACCCATGAACGCGCCCATGCCCATCTTCTTCATCTCGGAGTTGTCCAGCACCTGGATCTTGAGGCCCTGTTCCTCGGCCACCTTCTGGGCCGCTTCGGCCATGCGGGACGGTGTCATGTGATTGGCTGGTTCGTTCACCATGTCGCGGGCGACGATGGACGCCTGGGCCACGGTGCAAAAGCAGGAGCAGAACCAAAAGCAGGGCCAGAAGTCCTAAGCGGCCAGTTCTGAAAAAGCAAGGGTCACTCGCATAACGAGCGACCCTCACTTTTCGACTCCGAAGCCATGATACCCCACCCTGTAAAATGACACTCACCCCCCTCCAGTTGTCTAGGCCGGGACAGTCACCAGCATCCAGCCCACCTTCGTCGCCAAATAGTTTAAGCCACGATAGGACATACCATGTCCACAACTGACATAACGAAGGGGTGCTTCCAGCCCGGATGCGTTGTCTCGGGTCAGACAGACGGTCCACTTGTCGACACTCTTGAGACGGTAGAAATCGGGCATGGATCGTCGTTCTTCGATGATATTGAAAAGTGTCTTCGCCGAAATCAATTGAACAAACATGACGCACCTCCTAGTCTGTGCCCAAGAGACTCATTCATGTGTAAGGATCAACGATTCGGTCGCCGCCGACGTTCCAATTCACGACCTTTTGTTCTGAGATATAGTGCCATTAGAGGGACAAAACGTCACGGTATTCTTGTCAAAAGTCACACGGCGCAGTGACAACGATAATGCGCATCCGTATAACCCCGTACAAAGTCTGGGATAGAGCAGAAGCAGGACAGGGGAACAGGGTTTATTCGGCAGTCACTGCATACCGACCCCGCATGTTCGGACTCTGTCGACTCTCGATCTTGCCAACTGCGAGTACCCCCACTATAATCCCGCCTCGGTCGCAGCTATTGAAAGGAAGTGTCATGCAGTACTGGCTCATGAAATCGGAACCATCGGATTTTTGTATCGACGATCTGATGAAGTGTCCCAAGCAGACAGAGCCCTGGGATGGCATCCGCAATTATCAAGTGCGAAACACGATGCGTGATGACATGAAGATAGGAGATCAGGCCTTCTTCTACCACTCAAGCTGCAAGGAACCCGGCATCGTCGGCATCATGGAAATCGTCTCGCAAGCCTACCCAGATCCGACCGCATTCGATCCGGTCCATAAACACTTCGATCCCAAGAGCGATCCCGACAACCCTCGCTGGCTCTTGGTCGATGTCCGATTCAAGGAGAAATTCGAGAAGATCCTCACCCTGACGGAGTTACGCACGAGGAAAAGCCTGGCATCGATGAGGTTACTACAGCGTGGGTGCCGGCTATCGATCACCCCAGTGAGCCAGAGAGAATGGAAAGCCATCGTCCAAATGGGTTGACGCCTTTTCACAGGGAATGGCTCACGAGCTGCCCTCTGTTGCCGACCACATAGGCCTCGAAGATCTCATCCAGGTTCAGGGCCGTCTCGGTCAAGCCATTGGGGGAAAGCCGCTGAATCTGGTCTCGCGTCACCTGACTACAGGCTTCCACGGTGATGGCAAGCTGATCCCCGGTCCGCTGGACATCCAACAGGCCGGGTAGGTGTCGGCAGTCGATATCCGCACCCCCACCGATCACGAATCTGCGCACACTCTCGCGGAGTTCGTCGGTCTTTCCTACCTTGCAGATGACCCCTTCATCGAGAATGGCGATATGATCCGCCACCGGTTCGATCTCATAGAGGAGATGACTGGAGAAGAAGACCGTGACGCCCTGGCTCTGCAAGAGATCGATCACCTGGCGGAGGAAATCTTTGCGGGCAATCGGATCCAATCCCAAGGTAGGATCGTCGAGGATCACCAAACCGGGCCGATGTCCCAAGGCCAACATCAGGGCCAGGCTCGAGTTCTGCCCCTTGGAGAGGGCCTTGACCTTGCTCTTCTTGTCCAGGCGTAGCACGGTCAAGAGTTCATCGGTGAAGGCGTAGTCCCATTCCTTATAGAAACCGGCGACCCACTTGATGATCTGTTCCACTCTCATCCATCCATACATCTGCTGGTCTTCCGCCATGTAACCGATTCGTGCTCGTACTTCGATCGCATCGGCGAAGCTGTCCAAGCCATCGATGGTGCAGGTGCCTGCCTTGGGCCTTTGCAGACCCAGCAAGGTCTTGATCGTCGTGGTTTTTCCAGCACCGTTGCGGCCCAGGAAGCCAAAGATCGCTCCCTGGGGGACCTCCAGATTGAGGCCCTTGAGCACCTGTTTTTTGCCGTAGCTGAAGTGTAGGTCGTTGATTTCTATTGCAAGCTGTTTCATATCAGGACTCTCCGTTTCATGCAAATCTCATTGTCCCTATGGACCTTTTAGTAGATAGAGGGTTGATCTATGCACCTGTCGATGGTTCTCTTCGCCGTACTCTCCTAGCGGGGTTGAAAACAAGACAATATTGCCATTCTTCTCCACGCCAATGTCCCCTATGGAAAATGTGTCTGAGTAGCGCTGGAAGTGTCCTAACTTGCGGATACCATGATCTGCACGTATGTCAAACACCATTAGAGTGTTCCAGTTGTGGACATAAAACTTACCGTCCTGAACGAAATAGTCTTTGTGCCCAGAGAATCCTCCGAACAAGAACGCCCGCGCATCCCGGAATTGGCAATGCATCTTCTCCTGATCCCAGTCAAGCACATCGTACCTGGCCAATCGGTCGTCGGTGACTAGGGCAAAATGCATCTTCCGGTCGTAATCGCTGACCAAAGTGGCCATGTGGAGACGGTCTCGATGAAACCCGACGGCCACATCGACACTCAATTTAACCCTCTGACGGATATCGACCCCCGCGGCGGGAAGAAGAGGAATCGTGAAGGGTTCGTCATTGCGAATGCGAGCCATGCGCAGATACTTTTTTCTTTCAATCAACTCCAGTTGACCGCCATCGCTGATCCGAACCACCAAACATTGGTCCTCGATGAAGACGATCAGTTTGTCCTCAATACGGCGCATAGCCGGGCGAGGATGGCGTTCTTCAATAATGCAATCCGACAGATCGATCGTAGAAACAGGCAATCGGACCTGTCCGACCCTCTGAAAACTTCTCAGATAGACCTTCTTGAAGCGAGTGCGCTTGACTTCCCGGCCATTCTTGCCGGTCACGTTTTCCCGCCGAGAGTAGAGGTAAAGGGCAAAAGCATGCTCCTGCCCTTCAAGCTCCCAGATGAACCGGCCATATCGAGGACTGGGATTTGATCTTAGTTGAAGCCCCTCTTCGACTTCGTAGTGAGGTGGCATCGTCCGCAGTCGCTCCAGCAGAATCTCTCGTTCTTCCTCTCTTGCCTGAAGATTGAGGTCTCTGACACTGATGCCGTCATCCGCGATCGTGACTTCACGGTTCATCAACTCGTAGCGCCCCGGCTCCTTGACAAACATACCGTCCGGGCCGTAAGTGACCTGCACTTCGTCGAGAATCTTGATATTGGCAACCTGCCGACCTAGCAGCACAGCCACCAGGAAAATCAGTCCGGCTCCGCTCCAAAGCAACACTCTAAGGTTGGTACGGAGGTGCCAGCGGTAATGCATCGCCGCAAGGGCCAGGCAAAGGGCCACGACCGAAGCGCTTAGCGTGACAGCCAGATAGATGCCAGCCATCCATTTCAGCACATCCGTCACCACATCTGCGGCCGGCAAAGGCAACATGAAGGGAATCAGTAGGACAAAACCGGCCAGGGCCATGCCGATTAGCCAAGCCCTAGCCGTTCTCCGTACCAACACGTTGCACAAGAAGGACGTACTATAGGTCAATACCGAGATCAAGGCGATGTTCAGCGCATACACCGCGAAACCCGGCATCGGCGAATCCTGCGTCATAAGATAGCTGCACGCAGCCACGAATCCCACGGGACAGGCAACGATGGCCAGCCCCAGGACCAGGCCAATCACATACTTGAAGGCCAAAAATGCATGCGCGCGTACAGGCTTGGACTGCCAGAAGAGACAGCGTTTTTCGTCCAGATCCGCCTGCACAGTGGCACAGGCGATGAGCGCCGTTAGAAGCGGGCCCAACATTAGGAACGGCATTGAAAGGTGGGGCCTGTAATCGCCATACCCCTCTACGAGCCCCACTACGATCTCTTCCAAAGGCACGACCATGATCAGTCCTACGCATGCCAGGAAATGGTATCTGAGCTGCATAAGCTGCTGATGGAGGACCCGTCCTGCGTTCATAGATAGCTCCTGACTTTGACGTATCGGTAGCAGGCCAAGGGCAGGACAATGGCGACCACGGCGACTTGCGATAGGAGGACCCGATCCCAATGCATCCAGTTCAGCCAGTCGAATCCAGTTTCGACGATAGCCAAAGATCCAAACGCAAGGATGTAGGGTGTCACGTGATCCGCCCATCCCACCTCACAGAGTCGCGACCAGAATAAGACAATGGCCCAACCGGTCATCACACCAAATATGGCCACCAACGAACCGGCCTCACTACGGCTCTGGCAGCCAAATAGACAGAACCAAGTCATTAGGAGGAGTGCACAGAGCCCCTGCAGCGCATTCGCCAGGAAGAGCATGCCCGGTTGTGCTTCCCGACCCCATGCCAGCACTTCCATGGCCGTCGCTGTAACGAGAAAACTCAATGCGATACCCACGATGGCAACGAGGTACTTGGCGAAGAATATCTTCCAACGGGGCACGGGGATCTTGAACAGTAGATGAATCGTCCGATTACTCATTTCGCCGGAGAAGAGATCCAAGGCATAGACCACCGGCACCACGATCGTCTGCACCAGGGAAATAAAGAAGGCATTCTGCAGGTCAGGGAAGATACGCAATCGAAATAGCAGCATGGTAAAGGCCAGGCTGACGCCCGCGCAGAAGCCCAGCTTCCACAGGTTTTCCCACCACTCCTTCCACAAGAGTCGTTTCAACATCAAAATTATCCACCATAGAACTGCGGGTCACCCGGCCCACTACCTCGATTTTTGCGACATGATTGCCTCATACTCCTTCTCCAAAATCTCTTTGACCTGGTCCAGAGACAACTCCAACTGAACGGCTTGAATGACGGCCTGACGGAGCACGTCTGCCACGATGCTCTTGCGCTTGTCGAGTTTCAGCGTCTGCTTGCCGGATGCCACGTAGGTGCCATCTCCCCGCTCCGTCTTCAGGACATTCTCCCGGCGCAGTTCGTTGTACACCTTGAGAATCGTGTTTTGATTGACGGCGAGTCGCGTGGCCAGCTCACGGACGCTGGGCAGCTTATGGCCCTCACGCAGGACACCCAGGGCAACCTGATACCGTATCTGGTCGATCACCTGCCGGTAGATGGGAATAGAGGACGATGGCTCGATGCGGACGAAAATGGTGAACTCCTTGTTAGGTTTTAAGTTTTAGGTTTTAAGTTTTAAGCTTAGTGTTATATATGACTATAACACTTTTCACACGCTAGTCAATGGCATTCTCGAAAAAAAGTCGAAACAGTGGGTTGCAACGGCGGGACGTCTGCGCAAACAAAAACCCATGCAAGCGGGCCTGCATGGGTCTGAAGAGGGTTCGATTCGGGTCTTCACCGAATGGCGTTGATCACCTTCACGACGTCCATCATGGCGTCCACGTCGTGGACTCGTACGATGGACACGTCCTTCGCCACACAATGCGCCACGGTGGCCGCGCTGCCAAACACACGATCGGCAGGATCCTCTTTTCCAGTCAACTGCCCAATCATAAGCTTGCGGCTGGCGCCGACCAGGCAACGGTAGCCCAAGCGAGCAAACCTGTCAATGTGACGCAGCAGCACAGTGTTGTGCTCGAGGGTCTTACCGAAACCGATGCCGGGATCCAGCAGCAGATGGTCGCGAGGAATCCCGAAGCGAACGGCCTTCTCGACGCGCTCCAAGAGGAAGCCCATCACCTCGGCCACCACATCCTGGTAGTGAGGCGCTTCCTGCATCGTCGCGGGTCTGCCCTGCATGTGCATGAGGCAGACCGGTACCTGGCGCTCGGCCACCAGGCTCGCCATGGCATCCTGCTCCAGCGCCGTGACGTCATTGACCATGGCGGCACCGGCATCCAGCGCGGCGCGGGCCACCTCCGGTTTACAGGTGTCGATGCTGATGGGCACAGGCGTCTGCTCAGAGAGCCTTCTGATCACGGGCACGGCCCGCCGGATCTCTTCCTCAGAGCCAAGGGCCTGCGCCCCGGGACGCGTGGACTCAGCCCCGACATCGACGATGGCGGCCCCCTGTTCCACCATGGCCAGGCCATGGGCCACCGCCGCATCCTCATCCCAGTAAAGCCCGCCATCACTAAACGAATCCGGCGTGACATTGAGCACGCCCATGATCAGACAGCCCCGCGAAAAGTCCAAACATCCGCCGGACCATAGCAAGACCATCGCACTGTTGCCCGGCGACTCCATGTCTTTCACCGGGCGATGCGAAACCCAATGCCGCTCAACTTCAACGCCAGCGAGCTGTGGCGGTCGTCAACGGTCACTTCGGTGTTCCGGAACTCTCGTCGCCGGGGGTAGTTCGTTCGCAGGCCATCGAAGAGTGGGGGCCGATCGGCTGCGGGACGGGCGAGGACATGCCGTAAGTCCTGATCGTCCCTTTCAATAGAATAGACCTGCTGGACCGTCTGATGAAGGACCTCTTGATCCGTCCCTGCGAAGGGACGTGCGTCCACCGACGGCAGGTCCGGCTTCGGCAGGAAATCCTCTGCCCCATGCTGAGGCTCTACCCCTAAATGGTCGCAAACGGCGTGATAGACACCCATCAAGCCGCCGACCTTGCCGTCATAGGAATACCCGGCGATATGAGATGTGCCGATATCCACTCTCTCTAAAAGGGCCCAGTCGATGGCGGGCTCCCCTTCCCACACATCCAAACAGATCGATTTAAGGGCGCCTGCCTCCAGCGCATGCCAAAGGGCGCCGGTGTCATGCACGGGCCCCCGACCGCTGTTCATGAAGACGGCCCCGGGTTTTAGGCTACGGAAGAAGGCCTGATCGGCCAAGTGATAGGTCGCATCCCGTCCCTCACGGGTCAGGGGCGTGTGCAGGGTAACAAAATCGCAGCCGAAGACCGCCTCCATAGGCTCAAAGCGAGGGTCCCCGCTCGCGCGCGCCTGGGGCGGATCATGCAGCACAACCTTCATGCCCATTGCGTGACACTTGACGGCCACCCGGCTGCCGACATTGCCGACGCCGATGACGCCGATGGACGCGCCGCCCAGGTCGATCTGGTGACGCTGGGCAACTGTCAGTAGTGAAGCCACCACGTATTCAGCCACCGAGTTGGCATTACATCCGGGCGCCGAGGCGAAACCAATGCCCCTGTCGGCCAAGTAGACCTGATCGATGTGGTCCACGCCAATGGTGGCGGTGGCCACGAACTCTACCTTGCTACCACCCAATAGTGTTTCGTTCACCCGGGTATAGCTGCGGCCCAGGAGTATCGCCGCATCGGCAGCCGCCGAGGCGTTAATGTCGGCCGCCTCCAAGATTTCGACATCGCCCAGGTGAGCGAAGCACGCTTGGACGAAGGGGATGTTCTTGTCTGCGACTATCTTCATAGAATCACTTTAGAAACACAGTTTAGGGTCCAGGGTTTTAAGGTTTAGGGCTTGTTGGTACGCCATCATAGTCCAACTGGATCCAATTGCACAGGGTATTGTCTCCAGTGCATCTTCGCCTGAGTTGCGACAAGAACGCGAGTAAATCAGTGACGACCGACTAGCGATTGCTGATCACTGATTACTGATTACTGAGGTTTTCTCGCCGCCTCTCCAGTTTGACACGTCCACCCCTTCAGCCTATGCTGCCGCCCCTGATGGCCCATCGAAAAGTGACTATCCTAGGCATCGAGACGAGCTGCGACGAGACGGCCGCTGCCGTGGTGTCGAACGGCACGGAGGTACGCTCTTCGGTGGTGGCCTCTTCCGCGGCCTTGCATGAGAAATATGGCGGCGTGGTCCCTGAGATCGCATCGCGCGCCCAGGTGGAAAACATCTATCCCGTGATCAAAGAGGCCTTGGATCAGGCGGCCGTGGGCCCCCGAGACATCGATGCCGTCGCGATCGCCAACCAACCCGGCCTCACCATTGCCCTGGTCGTGGGGGTCACGACCGCCAAGACCCTGGCCTTCATGTGGGAGAAGCCTCTCATCGCCATCAACCACCTGCATGCCCATCTGCAGTCCGCGCTGTTGGACGAGCCGGAGATGGTCCCGCCCGCGGTGGCCTTGATCGTCTCGGGCGGTCACACCTCCCTCTATGCATGCACCTCGCCGCTCGAACTGACCCGCCTCGGGTCCACGCAGGACGACGCAGCAGGCGAGGCCTTCGACAAAGTGGCGTCGATTCTAAAACTCCCCTATCCCGGGGGTCCGAGCATTGAGAAAGCCGCCCAAAACGGAAACCCCAAGGCCCACTCTTTCCCGCGATCCATGTTGGGCAGAGACTCCCTGGATTTCTCCTTCAGCGGGATCAAGACTGCGGTGCTCTATCACTGCCGGGGGCAGGACATGAAAGGTGACGATCGTGTCGATGCCATGAGCGACCGGGAAATCGCCGACATCGCCGCCTCTTTCCAGGCAGCCGTTGTCGAGGTCCTGGTCAAGAAAACCCAGCGGGCCGCGGACCGGATGGACGCGAAGACCCTTCTTCTGGGTGGTGGCGTGGCAGCAAACACCGCACTACGCAGCGCGCTCCAGACCATGGCGAACAACACCAAACGGGGATTGCTGGTGGCCCCCCGCCCGTACTGCACCGACAACGCCGTCATGGTGGCCTCGCTGGCCTATCATAAATATCGAGCTGGCCTCTTCGCAGAGATGACGCTCGAGCCCAGCGCTAGCGCCTAGCCCGCATTTTTCCACCCCCTGTCTTTTCGTTCCGTCTGCGGCCACGTTTTTCTCGCCCGGGTCCGATAGTGTCGAGCCTCCCTGCGGCCTAGACTCCCCGTCTCGACTTAAACAACGTAAAGGTCTTAATTTTGTTGTTTTAGTTAATCTATCTATTTTTACTTAGCCGATAACAAAATCATGGATGGATTAAACCGAACAAAAACAAGGAGACCCGCATGCTCGAGACACTGACAGAACAGCGAAAAGACACCCGAACCGAACTCTCATGGCCAGTGAGCGTCTGGGTGCCCAAAGCAAACCGTTTTTTCAACGGCAAGAGTTCAAATATCAGCAAGACGGGCGTTTTCGTAAAGATGCCCATGACGACCCCACTGGGTCCCGGTAGCGTGGTCGAACTGAATTTTCCCCGCACATCGACACTGGCGGAACAGAAGGGGCAGTTTGCACGTATCAAGCGGGGCAAGGTTGTGCGTGTGGATCGCGACTCCACCCTAGAGGATGCCTGCATCGGGATTGGCATTGTCTTTGAATAGCGGCACGAGCGGGATGAAGAAGGTAGAAGGGTGAAGGAAGAACAGTACAGATTTCTCGTGTGACATTTGGCAATAAATCATTCTCGCGCGGGGCAACGAAAAACACAAGGCTGGTGACTTTCGAGTCATCAGCCTTCTGTTTTTTGGCAGTGTTCAGAGTCATTCTCGCATCGTTTTCGGTCTGTCTATATTCCTAGAGCCCCTACGCAAAATGATCGTCGCACCGAGAGCGAGCGTTTTTGCCTCTGGCAAGGAAGGCGAAGCAGGCCATCCGAGGAGGGTCGATGGAGCCTGACGCCGTCCAGAGGGAAAATAAGCCGCTCGAATGCAGATTCATTTGGCGTAGGTGCTTATAGGATCCCGGAGCATGTTTCGGAGGCATTCTTCACTGCTTGCTTCCGGATTCCAAAGATAATCCAGAGAAGGCACGTCAAAACCCATGCACCTGGCCACATGGAGGTCTTTTCCAATATCAGCGGTTTCTTCGCCACTCTCAA
>JADFHU010000679.1 GCA_022567055.1 Planctomycetota bacterium | reverse complement strand
CAGATTCAGTCGCGCCCGATTGAGCGAAACCAGAGTTGTAGTTGGCCTACTGCGGAGGATTTCTCGATTGAGAAACGGCTGAAGATGACGTGAAGATGAGATGAGAAATGGATCATTTAATAATGCGCTGTCCCATAGGCTTCGTAAGGAAATGCTGCTTCTTATCCCAAGCGATGTCGGGGTCGAAGAGAATACCATATCGCTGGTAGTCGTTGTAGGGCACTGCCCGTTCCTTCCAGGAGGCGAGTTCCCGGTTGTACTTCCTGCGCATTGCCTCGAGCGCGATCAGGTGGTCCAAGTCGGCTGCCAGGTTCTTCAGTTCAAGGGGATCCTCCTCAGTATTGAAAAGCTCTTCGACTGGCTCCATACCCTCTCCCCGGTACCACCAATAGGTATACTTCCATTGACGGGTGAGCGCGGTCAGACTGGTGGCGGCGATGGGTCCCCAGACGTTAATGAACGCCATGTGGTCACGAATATCCTGATCCGGGTTCTCCAGTAGTGGAACCAGGCTTTTACCGTCCATGTTGTCCGGTGCTGGGAGTCCCGCCAATGCGAGAAGGGTGGGGGCAATGTCGATATTTCCCGTGAGCGCCCGACACCGGAGGTGCTTGCCGGCGCTATGGCTCCTCGGGTCGTAGATCATCAGAGGAACCCGGGAGGACTCTTCCATGGGGAGCACCTTCGAGCCATAGCCGTGTGAACCGCAGATGAACCCGTTGTCACTGGTGTAGATGACGACGGTGTTATCAGCCACGCCCTGCCGCTGGAGCTCCTCTCGAATCATGCCGACGGCCACATCGATGCCGTATACCTGCTGGTGGTAGGTCGCCATCACTTCATCGTAGTGCCTGTCATACTTCCACTCGATGAATCGCGGGTACTGCCGGCCCTGCTTACTCTGCTGCGAAAGGTGTTCGGCATGGTCTCGACCGTAGTTCCCGGGTTTGGCGAAGGTCTTCCCGGCATACACGGCGTCGAACCTCGGATCGGGCGTCGTCGGCCGGTGCGGCGCCTTGAAGCTGATAGAGAGACAGAACGGCTTCTGCTGCTTCACGGCATTCTCGATCGCCTCCTGCCCGAACGCACCGTAGGAAAGAGTGGAGTGGGGGTACTTCTCGGCATACTTCGCCATGGATTTGTTGGCTTTGGTTTGGTAGCGGGTCTGACCCGGCCCGCCACCCCACATGTCGAAATCGCCCTCGCACAAACCCTTACCGTCCACCACAAACCCAAACTTCCCTGCGAACGCCGTAAAGTATCCCGCTTGCCGAAGGAGAACCGGGTAGGCCCTGGCCCACACTTGGGGCTTCATATCGCCGTGCGTGAAATTGCAGCCGGTCTGGTATTCGTACATGCCGGTCATCACGTTGGCCCGGCTCGCCATGCAGATAGCCGTGGTGTTGTAGTGCCTCTCAAAAATCAAACCATCGTGGCCAAGCTTATCCATCTGCGGGGTTTTCACGTCTCTGTTGCCATAGCACCCTACGGAGAACGTGCACTGGTCGTCGGCAAACAGAAAAACAATATTCGGGCGGCTGCCTCTCGAAGAGACGGCGCCGACCGACAGCGGAAAGAGGACCAGAATCACCAGAACCCATCCCAAAACCTCTTTCGACTGCGATCGGCTGCAAAGCCCGTGGATCCGCGTTGTCGGCGAAAAAGGTTCTCGACGTGCTTCAGCACGCCTCCGAGCCTTTTCCACCTCCGGCCTTGACCACGAACTTTTCGCTCGATCTCGCCACAAAATAGGTTTTGGGATGGGTTCAAGCCAGGTCGAAACGTTCTTCAGCAATGCGCTCCGGATCATGTGTGGAGTCCCTTTCTATGGTGTCATATTCTTTGAAGCTTCACGCAAATCGAGGAAGCTCATGAAAAGGAAGGTCTCCTTTTTCACTTCCTCCACCACATCTCGACGGGCGTGTCATTGCTGGCTTCTAATCCTTTCCTGGTACGACCCTTCAGAATGATTTCCGTGATCTGGTCTTTAAGTCTCTCGGCGACCTCGGGGTGTTGGTCAATCACGTTCATGACCTCGGCCGGGTCATCGCCAATGTGATAGAGCTCCATCGATCCCTGCTCGGATGCCGCAGCTGCGCTGCCAACGCCCATCACCAGCTTCCAATCCCCGGCCCTGATGGCAAAACCTCCCTGAGAGGAATGGTGAATCATAGGAGCTCTTGCAAAGTGCTCCTTTCTCAGAACCGGGGCAAAAGAGATACTGTCCTCGGCTTCATGCTGTCCGGCGCGATCACCGACGATTTCGGCCAATGTGGCATAGACATCGACCTGATTCACCGGGCCGTCATAGCGCCGTCCACTGGCAATACCCTTGGGCCAGGAGATCAAGAAAGGCACGCGGTGTCCGCCTTCGTAGATATCCCGCTTGCCGCCTCGATAGATGCCCGAGCTATCGTGTTGGAATCTTTCAATACGCTTCTTCCAGGTGTTTTCCGGGCCATTGTCGCTGGAGAAGATGATCAACGTGTCCTGGTAGACGCCATGTCTTTCGAGCGTCTGGATGATTTCTCCCACCCAGTGATCCGTCTCCACCATGAAGTCACCGTAGGCGCCGGCGTTCGACTTTCCACGAAAGCGTTCCTGGGGGATGACTGGTTTGTGAGGGGAGGTCATCGGGAAGTAGAGGAAGAAGGGTCTCTCATCGTCATGGACCTTATCAATCCAGGCGATGGCCTTTTGGGCAAATCGCTCCAGGACCAGGACGTCTTCGAAATCCGCGGCGACTTTCATGTTGCCCTCCTTGGGTGTCGTACCATATGGCGGTGTGATACGGTAGGCACGGGAATCGATTCTGACGAGAGAGTTGCGTTTCTTCTTGGTGTAAAGAATAGGAGGAATAGTCGCGGTCTCGTTTTCATACCAGGCGCAGTAGCCGTAGTTCATGGAGGCGGGTATGCCAAAAAAGTAGTCGAAGCCCTTGTTGACAGGACCATCGGCGATCTTCTTGCCATTTTCCTGGAACTCCATGCCCAGATGCCACTTCCCAACCATCGCCGTGTGATAGCCATTTCTCTTGAGCAGCGTTGCCAGGGTAGCGCGGCCGTTAGAGACAAGCGGTTTGGCACTGCTGTTGATAACCCCCTTCTTCAGGCGCGTGCGCCAACTGTAGCGGCCGGTGAGCAAGGCGTAACGGGATGGCGTGCATACCGTGTCGCTGGAGTGACCGTCGGTAAAAACGATTCCCTCTCTACCGATTCGATCGATATTCGGCGTCTGGAATTTGGCCTCGGGGTTCAAAAGGCTGCAATCGCCATAGCCCTGATCATCCGTGTAGATCAGGATGATGTTGGGCTTGTCTGCCGCGAAGCCTATGCCCGTGATCAGGAGGAGTCCACCGATGATAACGGCATTGCATGAATCAAAATGGAACATCCGTACCTCCGTCCACGTTCTTAGAGCCCCTAACAAAATGATCGTCGCACCGAGAGCGAGCGTTTTTGCCTCTGGCAAGGAAGGCGAAGCAGGCCATCCGAGGATGGTCGATGGAGCCTGACGCCGTCCAGAGGGAAAATAAGTCG
>JADFHU010000678.1 GCA_022567055.1 Planctomycetota bacterium | reverse complement strand
GAAAGTCACCTGCTCTTGCAATGTATAACGACTCACGGACTTAGGCCGAATATTGCCCTAGCCCTTAATCTATTGTCACATAAGGGGTTACGCACGGCAGTGACATTGGTGTCTGTCCCTTACTAGTTTTATCGCATTACTGAATGACGGCAATGGCGTCGAGCAGGGTGCCGTCTTCACGCCGTGCAATCTCGAGGGTGTGGGTTCCGGCGGTCAGGGTGAATTCAACCACCTCTCGGTTGTCGTCATCACTGTAAACGTGTTCCCAGTGCCAAGTGTCACCGTCTGGGATTTCGTTAAAGCGTACCCAGCCACTGGCATGATTCGCGGTATTGGTCGCCATGCCCGGGATTCGGACCCAGAAGGAATTGCTTCCACCGGTGATGATGACCCGAAAGGCGAGCCTGTAAATACCGTCCTCAGGCACAGTAATGGAATACGTGGCCACCCCATCCGCCGGAGGGTTGTTGTTCTCATCGCCAATGCCGTCCTCTGTGCCGATATGCTGACCAGCAGACGCAGTGGGATCATCCCCAAACACCTGTAGTGGTGCGGTGATCGTGCCCGATTCGGCCTCGAACCAGCTCAGCGGCTGGGACACTGCCGGTGCGTTCTTATAGAGTTGGATACCATCCACATAGAGCACACCGGTTGCACCCGCACCTTCGACGCCAATCGTCAGGCTCCTGACGCTCGTGACATCGGCAGCGGACAGGTCTATGGTCCATTGGGTCCACACATCCCACCCCGGGGGCAGGTCTGCGCCATCCTCATACACGATCTTGGTGTCGTTGATCTTCACATACACTTGGCCGCCACCGGTATTTTCCGCCCCTCGCTTGAAATAGAGCACCAGGGATTGAATACCGGATCGGGTCCAGTCCTGCGCGGCGTCAAACGTACGCGTGGCTTCCGACCTCGGCGCGGTGGTGTTGTCAACGGTCATCGGCAAGGACTGACTGCCCTCATAGACGATCGAAGTCTCCGGTTCATTGCCGCTCGAGCCGGTACCGACGATGGAACCATTGGTCGGATCTTCGAAACCATCGACCCAATGGGCCCAGATCTCAAGAAACTCCTCGTCCCTGTAGCCCTCCATATCGTCGATGACAAGACTATCCACGGTCGTGAAGCTCCAGATATCACCCATCCAGGTGCTCGGGTCCATGGTGTCATTGACCTCATCGATACGCCAGTAATGCGTCTGGCCCAGTTGTAAATCCAAGGCCAGCGTGTCGAAGCGGTTCTCGTTGACACTGCCGGCCAGAGACAGACTGTTGAGATCAGTCCCAAGATAGAGTTCATGTCGGTCGGCTTCGCGCCCGGACCGCCATTGGAGTGTCTCGTCGACCTTGACGGCCATGGCTCCCTCGGCAGGCTGCGGTTCCCGCGCATTGACCGGGATGTAGTAAAAGCGTACCTCACTCAGGCTGGCCTGAGGTGCGATGCCCTGCACGCTGTTGACGGTCATACGGACATGCTGGGCCACGGCACCACCGAAATCGATGGTAATGTTATGTGCATAACCGTTTGCTCCGGGGCCCTGGGCCAGTGGCCCGATGCCTTCCAGAACGCTCCAGTTCTCGCCATCTAGAGAGTGCTCGATGACGACATCCTTGGCGCCGAATCCCACGAAGGTCTCGATGAGCTGATTCGAGTTCCAGACCCACAGCTCATGCAGCTTGTAGGCCCGGTCGAAGGCATACTCGATCGTGGCGGGGACACCACTGCTGATCCACATGTCGCCGGCCGAGGTGCCATGGAGATCATCTACCAAACCGGAACCGTTGATGGTATTCTCGGGCCCGGAACCGCCAAACTGACTGGAGGCCGTGGCCGTGATACCCGTGATCGGAATCGAGAAGGGTTCGACGGTAAAGTCCCAAATTCCGCCTGTATACGCGGTGAAATCAGGCGCCCCATTGACTTCGTCGACCCGCCAAAAATAGGTTTGACCAAATGCAAGGCGACCGGGATCAAAAGAGCTGTCGCCCAGGCCCTGACCGGCCAGCACACCCAGCGGATCGGCCACCGACGCATCGTTCACATCGTCGAGGGCGGTCCCGAGATAGACATCATGCGTGTTGGCGAACTCGCCAGGCTTCCAACCCAGGGTCACGTCTCTCGATACATCGGCTTCTCCATGGGCCGGACCGGGATTAGAGGCAATAGCGGTGACCCCGCCTGCCGCATCGAGGATTCGAACCTCATCAACGAACAGATCACCAGCCGCCCCAAAGCCCCACGAAATTCGGTCAATCATGCCCGTTCCCCCCGTGAACTCATCGAGGCTCGTCGGACTGGCTCCACCGACTCTGCTTGTGAAATCCTTGAGCATCACTTTAACCAGCTCATAGCCGGGCTGGTCATCAACTTTGACGCCGGTATTTTGGAAGTCCGGATCCCACGCGGCGCCCGCCAGCCTCAGTTCCAGGTAGCCGATAGCGTTCGTCCCGCCATCGATGTAGAACTCGATGTAAGCGGTGTCGAAGTCGATGCTGGACAGGTCTAAATTCAGACTCATTACGCCCGTAATCCAGCCCCAGTCTCCCCAGGTCGCAAAGTCCCGTTGCAAGTGATTTGCGCCTTGGTAGGGGTTCGAGTTGCTGACGACAAACTGGCTGTTACCATGCACCGCTAAATCAGCGCCGGGCGGGAGTTCGTCACTGAATATGATCCATTCGCCTCCAAAGGCGACGGTTGTTGATAGGGCGATAGCCGCTATCAGGGTGAATGTGAATTTCGTCATGGTAGATTTCCTCCTTTTAAGGGTTGAGAATGTCAAGCAAGTTGCTTGACCATTATAATTCTAAAAACTGTATAGACTATACAATTTTTAGCTTTAACGTGGCGGATTGCCTTTTTAACGCCTTTCGGAACTCATACCCCGACATTTTTCACAAAGAGTCAAGGTCTAGCCACGGCCTTTGGGGTTTAGTTGCCTAACTTCAACTTGCCCCATGTTGTCGTGAGTTTATCCTGCGGTTCCACCCGCCTAACCGCCACCACTGATCTCCGTGGCGTCCTGATCGGGCTCTGCGGCCCAACCTGCCTTTCGGAGCAGCAGAAATCCACGCCCTTGACCAGGCCATTGACATCGGGCGGGGTCCTACCAGCGGATTCCCGCCATAGTCCGCAATGGCGCAGGATCTTCTCGATCACCTCGGCCTGGAGCGGCTCCATAAAGGCCACGACCTTCATCTGACCACCACAATGAGGACAAGCCAATGGATCGACCTCATACACCCGCATGATGAGCATGGCCCACGTCTTGCTGCATCGGGTAGGTGGCGGACTTGAAGATTCGTATTGACGTGTATCCGGTCTTTGCTTTTGTCTCAATCACAGCCTCATCATGCACCGGCCGGACATCCGGTCAAGCTCGTGTGAACCGGCACGTTCTTTCTCTTTCTTTTAGAGCACCTACGCAAAATGACTCTGCATTCAAACGGCTTGTTTTGTGTCTGGACGGCGTCAGGCTGCATCGACTATCTTCAGATAGCCTGCTTCGCCTTCCTTGCCAGACACAAAAACGCTCGT
>JADFHU010000677.1 GCA_022567055.1 Planctomycetota bacterium | reverse complement strand
ATTTGGCTCTGTCTGGAAACTCCAACGTGGGCCCGAGAGCGAGCAATTTTTTCGCCTGGCAAAGACGGCGAAGCAGGCGATGTTTGTTCTATCGTCGATGCAGCCGGATGCAGCCAGGCGGGACAACTGCGGCTGCCTTTATCCGACAATGGCTGCGTTAGCAGCAATTGGAACAACTAAAGAAAAGGGTCGCTTGAAGCCAGATCGAGTTTTTAGACAGAGCCTAAGGATTCGGGGCAACAAAAAAGACCGATTCCCAGGAATCGGCCTTTTTTGAAGGAGGAGGGTGTTCAAGAAAAAGATGTTGAAGAAAAGTCTACTTGCCTACCCTGGCTCGCCCTTTTCTATTCTTTGTAGGTTGGTTAAGGCTCATTTCTATTAATAATGACTGCCCCCACGCAAGACTGTTACACTTTTTCTTGGCAATTATTCAGAAAAAAAACAAAATCTGTCGAGGCTACTAATAAAGAAAGTCTACTGCCCCGGCTGAGTCCATGCACGGTTTCGTCAAAACAACAGCTTTTATGGTCACTTTCACCGTTGGATCGGGTGCCATCGGCCTCTGCGCCCTCTGCAACGACTTGCTCCTATATCATCACAATCAGCGCGGATTGGCCCTCCTGGAGCAAAACAACGACTCCCTGAGGTCTCTCAACAAGGTCCATGACGCCCTCCTGGTGCGAATAGAAAGCGATCCCAACATGATTCGGCGGATCGCCCCGGCCGTCCTGGGCATAAAGCCGGAGGATCCCAATGCCTACTACCCCTCGGCTGGGAGCCGGGAACTCGCCGCTGCCGAGCAGACGCTGTCCAGGCACAACCAATCGAGACGCAGCATCCCCGTCCTCCCCGCCTGGCTGGTTCGCGTGAGCGAGCCTCGCCGCAGAACGGCCCTCTTTCTGGCCGGAGGCGTGCTGGTCCTGGTCTCATTTGCCTGTTTCGGGCTCATTAAGAGTGAACCTGGACAGGCCCAGGGCGGTCGCAAGTAATTGGCAAATCCCAACGTTTTTTCACCAGAAACACCATTCATCGAAGATTCCTACCGTTTGAGTAATCAGTATTCGGTAGTCGGTAGTCGGTAGTCGGTCATCATCGGCCCTCCGTCTTCTGCATTCGGCCTTCCGTCATCTGTGATCTGTCACCGCCGCCCGGTGGACAGGCCTGAACCAAAGCAGTATCCTGACCGACATTGAGAGTCTCTTGTAGACCCGTGAATCAATGGAGGCCAACATGACCGGCAGACAGCATATCCGTTCCCGACGTTCCTTCCTCAAATCGGCCGGCATGCTTGCCGTCGCTTCCTCGCTGCCCCTTTGGTACGTCGATGAGTGCCTGGCACAGCAGTCAGAGGCGACGACCTCGGGGAAAGATCTCCGCCTGGGGCTCATAGGCTGTGGGGGCAGAGGCACCGGCGACGCCAGAAACGCCGCTCACTATGCCACCATCGCTGCCGTGTGCGACGTGGACGCCCGGCACGTTGAAAGGGCCAAGGAGAGTTTTCCGGGGGCGCAGGGCTACTCTGATTTTCGAGAGCTGCTCGAGCGTTCAGACATTGACGCGGTCATATGCGGAACCGTCGACCACTGGCACACGCTGGTCGCCATGGCGGCCATGAGGGCCGGTAAGGACATCTACTGTGAGAAGCCGCTGACGCTGACCATCGACGAAGGCAAGCGACTGGTTCAATGCCAGCAGGAAACCGGACGCATCCTGCAGACGGGGACCCAACAGCGCAGCAGTGCCTATTTTCGGCTGGCCTGTGACTGCGTGCGCAATGAACGAATCGGCCGCTTGCAGAAAGTGGAGGTGTGGCTGCCCGCCGGCTTGCGCCAGGGGCCCTTCAAGGTGTCGCCCGTCCCCGAGGGCTTCAATTACGACTTTTGGCTCGGTCAGACGGCCGAGGTCCCCTACGTGAAGGAACGCACCCACTTCAGCTTCCGCTACTGGTGGGAATATTCCGGCGGTACCATGACCGATTGGGGAGCCCACCACAACGACATCGCCCTGTGGGCCCTCAACATGGACCACTCGGGACCGGTGAGCGTAGAGGGCAAGCAACTCGTCAAAATGATCCCCGGCGGTTTCACTGCCGCCAGTGAGTATGAGGTGACCTACACCTACGCCAATGGTGTCATCCACACCTCCAAGAGCACCACCGCCAGCGAATGGAACGGTCGCACCCTCGACGCCAAGGGACAATTGCACGGCATCAAATTCACCGGTACCGACGGATGGCTCTGGGTCACGCGCGGCGCCATCGACGCCAGCGACCGCCAGGTCTTCCGGGAGAGATTCTCCGCCGACTCCCCACGGGTCTATCACAGTGACAATCACATGGGCAACTTCATCGACTGCGTCAAGTCACGCAAGGCCCCCATCTGCCCGGTAGAGGTCGGGCATCGCTCCGCCAGCATATCTCACCTCGGCGTCATCGCCATCCGCCTGGGTCGCAAGCTCAACTGGGATCCGGTCAAAGAGCAATTCGTGCGTGATGCAGAGGCGAACGGCATGGTGAGCCGCCCCATGCGGAAACCCTACGACTATACGATGGTGTAGAGATCGCTGAGTCTGTGGGGTGTGGCCACATGGCTAGCCTGACCGACAGAACCGCTTTGCCAGCGAGACGTTCTCCAGAGTGCTTTGTGATGGCTCAACTACGGTTCGGTGGCCAGGCATCGGCGTGGTCCAACTCAATCCGCTTGTTCAGTTCATTTTCTCTCAGGGAAGCACGGGGACAAGGTATTGTTCTCTCGCCCGTTCATTGCATTCACTCAAGGCGCCAAGGACGTCAAGAACAAAGGGGTATAGCAAGAAAACACTCTGTGCCGGCCCTGCAATGTGGATCTTGTCACCCTTGTTCGGCCGCAGGGAAGGCTTGACATCGGGTATAACTTGGGTCATACTTTGAGTATGAAGACTGCGATTTCCATACCGGATGAACTGTTTAGAGCCGCTGAGTTCGCGGCCAGCCGCTTGGGACTCTCCCGTAGCGAGCTCTACCAGAGAGCACTCGGGGCGTTTCTGGAAAAGCACAACGATCCCTTAGTCACGAAGGCACTGGACGGTGTGTACGGCGCCGATGCTATAGACGATCGAATCGATCCGCTCCTTGATCGCTTGCAGGCGGCGAGTCTGGCGCCGGAAGAGTGGTGATCCGCTGCCGTGAGATCTGGTGGGCGAGTCTGCCTGACCCCAAGGGCTCAGAGCCGGGGTACCGCCGTCCCGTTCTGGTGGTTCAGTCAGATGCATTCAACCGAAGCCGGATCAACTCGGTAGTTGTTGCAGCTATCACGTCGAACGTACGACTTGCGGATGCGCCTGGAAATGTACGGTTAACTCGACGCCAAAGCAAACTCACGCGTGATTCGGTCATCAACGTTTCGCAGATTCTAACGCTGGACAAGCGATTTCTCACTGAGCGCGTGAGCCGACTCTCCGCCACGGTATGGACCGAGGTCGAGAGTGGACTGCGGTTGGTTTTGTCTTTGTGACGGGATGACTTTCCGACGCTTGGATTTGGTGCCCCGGTAGGCCAACTCCAGA
>JADFHU010000676.1 GCA_022567055.1 Planctomycetota bacterium | reverse complement strand
ACAGAACCCCGATGATTTGCCGTTGCCTTTCAAACTTCTCGGCATTCAACCAAGGCACTGGTCCGAAGACGTGGTCATATCCCGACATGGCGGTTTGTTGGGAAACATCGGCCGGGAGTTGAGAACAGGCAGGGCGGTCTGCACTATCGGCACTGAAGGCGTTTGGATCGATTGCGACAGTTACAATGGTTGGCACCAGTTGCAGGGTAATCGCCGACGAGACCTGTTCCCCCAGAACCGTTGATGCCACAGTCAGTGTATCTGTGGTACTGGCGGTTAAAAGCAGGGAAGGCGCCGTGTACGTTGCACTATAGGTGCCGTCTCCGTTGTTCGTGACCGCGCCAACTGTACCTTTACCTGCTTCGGGGGTAATTGTCAGCGTATCGTTGGTAACGAGGTCTCCATTTTCGTCTTGAACCGTTACTTTGATTGCTGATGTTGAAGTGCCATCTGCGGGAATTGCGCCGGGTACAGAGTCAACCAGGATTCCTGACAGGAGGACATCGACCATGTCTCGTCCCGCATCAACAGCGGCTTGAGTCACGGTATAGGTCTTTCCGCCAACCCTTTTACCCGTTCCATCTGTAACGGTGATTCGGATTTCATCATTTACGTTAGTCGTTCTACCGCCAAATGGATCAAGGTAAACAATGGTATAACTTCCATCATCGCGTGTTTTAGCAACTGGGTCTGCCAACCAGCCAGTTAATACACGTTGGTTGATTGCTTCGACAGCAAACCCTTCGCCAACAGGCCCATCCGTTACTTTTCTGACAGTGCCTTCTAATCTAAAGGTCTCTGTTCCTTGAGCCTCTACCGCTTGGATGCTCGACATTAATAGCGCAAAGGCGGTTAGCACCGTTAGGCATAAAACCGATTGTGAATCGCGCTTGGCTTGTGTATGTCTGTGTCTCATATCTTTATTTTATCATGACTGGAATGAAATTTCACCCATTATATGGCCTCGTCTGAAATTTTGGTAACACAGTTGAAGCCTTCAAAGGTAACCGTTCTCTGCCATTGCCTCCTGAAAGAAAGCGAAATGATAGCACCCCGCATCCGTTTTCCAGCGACCCACCGACTCTGTGCGGACAACAACTCTTGCTAAAGGGATATCTAAGAAATCCTCAAGGCGTTTCAGTGTTTGTTCATGTTTAAGGATAAAATCCTCGAAGCGGATGACGATATAATTTTTGGGCTTTGGCGTTGACTTCATCAACTCATATTGATACAGCCAAGAAATGGCTCGTCTTCTCCGGATGTCATCAGTCGCCGGATACTGAATGCCAAAATCACGCAGGTCATCGGTTTTGTGACCGCCAAGGATGCAGTCCCGCGGATCGCGTATCCAGTGAATATATTTGATGTCTGGAAACAGCCGAACCAGCCACGGATAGATCAAAGTGGTTTCCGGTATTTTCCAGCCGCAATGAGCAGAATTATTCGTCAGGACATCGGCTAAATAGGTCTCGATCAGGGTCTTAAATTCCGGAGGGATTTTAACTGTATGCAACGGTGCAAAATCCCAAGATATGTCACCGTTCCACTTGACATACTTCGCCATGACCCTCGACTTGATCTTGGTCGCTGCTACCGCGATTCGCAGGCGTGGATGGAGATTCTGGCCCAGTCGTACCCTTGTCGCACTTGTTGCGGCCTTCGCCGTCTCGGCCTGCGGACAGGGAGGCAAGGAGGGCCCGTCGGTCGGCGTTCTGCTGGATCCGGTGGATACGTCGAAGAGGGAAACGGGCTTCCTCGTCGATTCCGCGGAGCTCGAGGATCCCGGCCTGTTCGACCGGATGCCGAGGACAGGGCGGCGATCCTCTGGCGGGCCGTACCACGTCGAAGCCCACCGCGTCCGGGAAGGTCGGGGAACGGTCCTGGGTTACAGGTGGTGGTCGGAAGGATCGCCTGTGGTAATCGATGACGAGAAGTACCGCAAGGTGACGATCTGGCACCGGGACGGACTCCCCGACGAGGGTGTGGTCTCCCTGGACGACGAGGCCATGCTGGCGCTCTATTCCTCCGGGGGCTCGGCATGGCCCGAGATCGGCTGCTACGGGAGGATTTCCACCGGCACGCTGCGATTCCGCACTTACGACGAAGACCACGTCCTTGCCGACCTCGACGTCTCGCTCCGACCGAAGGAGACCGGCAGGATCGACAAGGAGGACAACGGCTGGTGCGAGCCGGTCGACCTGCGACTCCGGCTCGTGTTGGGACGAACGGAGGTGGAGAAGCTCACCCCGTGGGAAGGAAGCGCCGCCGATCACATCTATGGCGAAACCTATCCGCCGGAATGACCGATTCTGCAGCAGATTCCAGCAGATGGCCGTGACCTGACTTTCCCCCCCGGCCGCCGTTGAGCGGCGGGGCGGGGATCAGAGCTCCCACCCGCCCATCAGGGTGAACAGCAGGAAGAACAATGCTACGTGCACGCCTGGCACAGCCGCGACCAGAAGCCACTGCGTGCCACTCCGCAGGGAAAAGAACCACTGCCTCCGCAAGACGAAAAAGAAAGGCGCCGCAGGGCTCACAAGCCCGATGCCCAGCAGGAGGATTCCAGGGGCCGTGTAGGCGTGGTGGTCACCCTCGTAGAGGTCGATGCAGACGCCAACGGCCATCAGTAATCCACCAAGCGCGACCATGCTGGAGAGGATGATCAGGCTGAAGAATGAGCGTGGTACTCCAAGCCATCGTTCTAGGCCGGTCACCAGCAGCGCCAGAAAGGCTCCTGGCAAGACCGCAAATAGCAGCGCGACGAAGATGTAGTCCTGGAGCGTCACCGTGGGAACAAGACTATAGGCTTCCCGCCATCTCCCTCTCCTCCAGTTACCTTGGGGAACGCGGCATTGCTAGGCGGCGGCGAGGTAGCCGAGGAAGGCCCTTCCCTGACTGCTCAACTGGGCAGCCCCCGGCCGCCGTTGAGCGGCGGGGCGGCAATCTCGATTACTGATCGAAGTTGGCAACATCGTCCTCGGTCCCGAATGTGCCGTCGGGTCCCGAAGAGATCAGTTGAAAGCGATGAGCCCTATAGTACCTCCTGAGGCGTGGATTCTCCTGCGCTCGGGCAACGCTGGATGCCATGCGGCCCGTCTCGGTCTCGATCGTGACGTACCGATCCTCTCTCCCATAGTCGCGCCTGTGGAAGTAGGCGATTGGGTTCTTCCAGCCGTCTGCGACCTCAAGTAGGGCGCGAGTCTTGAAATCAGTCAGCCTCTGGGGGGAGTGGTCTTCATCGCTATTGATCAGTTCGTCGGCTGACAACATCCCACCGGCCTCCCATCCGTCCGACCACATGGCCGCTACGAAGGACTCTATCCCCACGTTCGTTTCGTTGTTCGAGACGACCTGCTCGAGAGCGCTGGGTGGGTAGTCCCCGAACTTCTGCTCATAGGCAGACGCTGCTGTTTCAACGACCTGGATCTTCGCCCTGGTCGCTGACAACTCGACAGCCCTGGACGCATCCCACAGGCTTACCAGGAGAACGCTAGCCAAGATGCTGATGATTAGAAGAACTGCGAGGAGTTCGAGGAGAGTGAAACCCG
>JADFHU010000675.1 GCA_022567055.1 Planctomycetota bacterium | reverse complement strand
TTATAAGCCACCAAATCTTTTTGGACAATGCCTATTAATATTTAACTCATGAAGTCGAAAGGAATCAATATGCCAAATAATCTCAGAACAATGTTCATATTGGTATGTGCTTTAGCGCTTCCATTGATGACATTTGCCAAAGTTGAGGTGCCTTCTATTTTTGGTGACAATATGATTCTGCAACGAGAATTATGGGTTCCAATATGGGGAACTGCATCGCCGGGGGAGAAAGTTCTCGTATCCTTCGATAACCGAACCGTCGCAACGACTGCCGACAATCAAGGCAAATGGATGGTCAAGCTGAAACCTCTGGAGACATCAAGAACAGAAAGAAAACTGACCATCAAAGGCTCGAATACCATCACGTTTGAAGGTGTCCTGGTTGGCGAAGTATGGCTTTGTAGCGGTCAATCGAACATGGCTGATAAATTCAACCCCCAAAAAAAGCGATACATTGAACCGGAATACTTTAAGATGGATCTTTCCAGATTCAGATTTTCCAGTAGACAGGGTTGGAATGAAATAACGCCTGCAACACAGCGGTCTGTTTCTCGTGTGTCTTTCTATTTTGGGATCGAGCTTTACAAAGAACTGAATATTCCCATTGGGTTGATTCTTCGCTACAATTCTGCCACGCCTATCCAGGCCTGGATGCCCAAAGAGGCTTCGGAAGTCATTCGGAAAAAACTGGGTATCCCGGCCGATTGGAAGGATGCTCAACGCATTCGAAATCCAGCGGTCCAATTCGATGACAAAATTGCTCCCATCGTTCCGTTCGCATTCCGTGGTGCAATCTGGTATCAGGGCGAGAGAAATGCCAAAGCCCAAACTGGCTGGGAATACCGTCATCTGCTTCCCTTCCATATCAAGACCTGGCGTGAATTGTGGGCAACTCGTGCAGGAACGAAACTGCGTAACTTCCCCTTTTATTACGTACAGGTGCCAACCCAGGATTCTCCGCTTGATGCGGAGTGGCCCTGGCTGAGGGACGCCATGAGGAGGGCTTTGGATGCGACCGAGAATACCGGCATGGCTGTTTTTTATGATCATGGCCCCAGTCTTCATCCGGAGAATAAGCAACCCGCTGGAGAACGTCTCGCCCTCTGGGCGCTGGCGAAAGATTATGGACGCAAGGATCTTGTTTACAGCGGTCCTCTACTCGACGAAGTCACTATCGACAAAGACAGAGCCGTCTTGAGTTTTGAGCATATTGGCGGCGGTTTGAAAAATAAATCCGGCGAGAAAAACCTTAAGTTCTTTGAAATCGCAGGCAAAGACGGAAAATATGTCGAGGCCGACGCCTGGATCCAGGCAGACGCTGTTATTGTTCAGAATAAAGATATAACCGACCCTGCTTACGTTCGATATCTGTTCAGGAAGCCAGAGCCAAATGCAGAAATCAGTCTTATAAATGCCGAAGGCCTGCCCGCCTCATCATTCATGACAGATGATTTCATGCCGCCGAGGGAAACGCATGCGCCAGGGCGTGAGGCCGACGGTGGCGCAAGGGACGTTATCGAATCAGACAGTGTGCCGGTATTCGTCGACACCGCGAGTGCCGACACACAGCCCACAGGCCTGATCGCCGAGGGCCACGACAGCCGCATCGACCTGGTCTGGGATCGCATTTCCGATACCGATCAGGACCTTTTCAATATCTACCGGGCCGAGCAGGCAGACGGTCCATGGAAGAAGCTCAACGTGTACCCGCATACCGTCCACGTTTACAGCGACTTCATCGGGAAGAACGGCAGAACCTACCACTACCGTGTTACGCGGTGGATCGACGACGAGACTGACTTCCGCAAGCACCGCGTGAAAAGACGCACCAGGGGCGACAAGCAGGTGCATGGAACCGAGTCCGCCCCGTCCGAGAGTGCCAGTGCGACGACTCATGAAATGAATGACGAGGAATTCCTGGACTCGATGCAGAAAGCGTGCTTCCGGTACTTCTGGGACTTCGGTCATCCGGTCAGTGGTCTGGCCCGCGAGGGATTCCTGCACAGGCGATCGACCACGACCACCGGCGGAACCGGCTTTGGCATGGTCACTATCATGGTCGGCGCCGACCGTGGTTTTGTCACTCGCGCGCAGGCCGCGGACCGTCTGCTCAAGATGGTCACCTTCCTCGAGGAGAAGGCCGAGCGATATCACGGCCTCTGGGCCCACCACCTCCGCGGCGACACCGGCGAAACCATCCCCTTTGCCGGCAAGGAGGACAACGGCGGCGACATCGTCGAGTCCGCCTTTCTCATGGAGGGCATGCTTACCATTCGTGAGTACTTCGGAAGAGATGATCCAGTCGAGAACGAGCTGCGCGAGCGCATCACTCGCCTGTGGGAGGAGGCCCAGTGGAGTTGGTATCTTCAGTCCGGCGACAAGATGCTCACCTGGCACTGGTCGACAAACTACGGCTTCGCCAAGAACCACAAGTTTCGCGGCTTCAACGAGTGCATGATCGCATACCTGCTGGCGATGGCCTCGCCGACACACTCGATTCCCGCTGACTGCTACTACTTGGGCTGGGCCGGCAACGTAGATCGCTACGTCAACGGCAGAACCTATTACGCAATAAAACAACCGGTCGGCAATCCTCTGGGCGGGCCACTGTTCTTCACGCACTACTCCTACATCGGGCTTGATCCCCATCAGCTCACCGACGCTTACACCAACTACTATGACAATAACCGCGCCATCTCACTGATCCAGCACCGCTACGCGATCGACAACCCCAACAACCATCAGGGCTACGGCAAGCTTGTCTGGGGCCTGACCGCCAGCCAGAATCCACGCGGGTACAAGGCGCACGCGCCTGGCGCCAATTCCAATCGAGACGATGGTACGATCGCCCCGACCGCCGCGATTAGCGCTTTCCCCTATACTCCCAACGAATCCACGGCCACGCTCAAGCACTTCTACTACGAGATGGGCTCGCGACTCTGGGGACCGTTCGGCTTTCACGACGCGTTCAACCTGGGCGCCGACTGGGTGTCGCCGAGCTACCTTGCCATCGATCAGGGACCGATGGTCCCCATGATCGAAAACCACCGTACCGGGCTTCCGTGGAAGATGTTCATGAAGTCCGACGTCGCCAAAGCGATCCTGGAAAAACTCGAAGAAGCGCGCCCCGCGGCTAAGTGACCGTGAGGGTGACAGTCTAGGCCATGTGTCCGGATGTATGCGTTTAGTAGGACTCTGATGTCATACAGAGAAGAATATGCTTTTCAAGCGTGTAAGGAACCGGCAAGAAATAACTTGGACTTTTGGATGCCCAATTGCACCGCATCTTTGGCCGGTTCCTAAGGAAGCTGATGCGAGAGGGGTTGCAGACGGGGTATTGGCAGTAGGCGGCGGAGAAGCGCGTGCCGGAGGCGGCGAGGCGGTCAATGTTGGGCGTGATGGCGATGGGGTCGCCGTAGCAGCCGAGGTTGGGGCGGAGGTCGTCGATGATGATGAGAAGCACGTTTTTTTGGGGGGCCTCCGCGTAGGTGGACGCCCCGCGACACAGGATCAGGAGAACCGCAAATCCGAGTATTACCGCGATTATACTTCGAA
>JADFHU010000067.1 GCA_022567055.1 Planctomycetota bacterium | reverse complement strand
GTCGTTATGCGCCAATGGTTTAGTTATCTGTGTGGGCGTCTTGGCAGCGTGCTCTGTATGGGGTTGCCTGGACCGAGCGCGATTGGGCCGTCGACAGGAATCTACGCCACCGAAGGGGGTCTTCTACCCTCCTGCGCCCGACAAGCCCCGCTTACAGTTTTTGACCTCCTACTCCAGCGCGTCTGATCTGTCGGACCACGGCCCGGAGGAGGCCAGTGGCCTGGAGACCTTGGTGTTTGGCAAGGAGGAGACTGCCCCGCAGTGGATCGCCAAACCTTACGGGCTCGACCTCTACGATGGAAAGCTCTACGTCTGCGACGTTGAGAAAAAACGAGTCACCGTGCTGGACCTGAGAAACAGGACCTTTGGTTACCTGAGCGAGGCACGACGCATGACCAATCCGGTCAACATCTGCATCGTGGCGGGCACCAAATACATTGCCGATCCCACGGCGGGCAAGGTGTTTGTCTATGGCGTCGATGATGCCCTGATCAACGTGTTGGGCGAGTCCCTGGAGATGACGCCCATAGACGTTGAGGTACGCGGCCAGCGTTGTTACATCACAGACATGAAAAACAATCAAGTCGTCGTCCTGGACATCGCCTCTGGGGAGGTGCTAAGGCGCATGGGAAAAGCGGGGGATGCCCCGGGCCAGTTTGTACTCATTGGGGATCTTGCCGTGGATGACCAGGGGAATGTCCTGGTCACCGACAAGATGCTGGGACGTGTCACGGAGTTTGACAGCGCCGGTGATCTTAAATTTGCCTTTGGCCAGGCGGGCAGGAGCATTCATCACTTCGTCCGGCCCAAGGGTATCGAGGTCGACAGAGAGGGACGCATCTGGGTGGTGGACGCGGCACCCGAGGTCACGAAGATCTATGACCGTGAGGGCGCGCTGTTGATGTTCTTCGGGTTTCCGGGCAACCGGCCGGGCAATATGAACCTGCCTGCCTCGGTCTGTCTCGACTATGAGCATGTGGACCTGTTCGAATCCTATGCGGCGGAGGGTGCCGAGATTGAGTTCTTGGTCTTTGTCTCCAATCAGTATGGGGCCAAGATAAACGTCTATGGCTTTGGGCATTTTCCCCAGCAGGAGAAGGCCATTGAAGACGCGCGTTTGGCGTCACTGGCGCAGAGAGAAGAGAAGCGCGACGATACGGCTGCGGGTGGAACGGGGCCGGTGGCCTCTACGATTCAGACGGATGAGATGCAGCCGCTCCCGGCCGATCCCTTCACGAGTTCGACCGACCGCGAACGGGAGCGGCGCATGCAGGAGATTGCGGGTATTTACTATCGTAGCATGCACCTCTATCGGATCGGGCAGTACGCCGAGGCCAGAGAGGGTCTCTCGGTGGTCTTGCACAGCGGGCTGATTCCGCCTGCCATGGCGGTGACGGTCCGAAGCCACCTGGCTCGAATAGACCACGTACTGCCTGCTCCCAGCCTAGATGCAGAGAAAGGTCGGTAAGAGCTTGTCTCGGGTAATGTGCCGACGCATAGGATGGTGTGTTTTGGCGATCTGTCTGGCGGGTGCCAGCAGTTGCGGCGAGTCTGCGCGACGGTCCCTCTTGACTTTTTTTTTTGAAGGGGTTCCCCCCCGACCCGAAGAGACCGCGGAGAGCCCTGCTCGACCAGACTCGAGGGAAGACGACCTATTCGCCCTAAAGGCGAGCGCCGAGCCTACCTGGTACGTACACGAGCCGGTCAAACAGTGCGAGCGTTGCCACGGGGACCAGATTGAGCGTCAGTTTTCTCGGGCAGTGGGTTTGGTTGCGGACGTGCCTCAGCTCTGCTACGAATGTCACCAAGAGACCTCCGTCCACCGACGCTGGGTCCATGAACCCGTCGCCGAGGGGGACTGCCTGTGGTGTCATGACCCGCATCGTTCTCTACATGAGCACCTCTTGCTCGAACCGGCCCCAGGCCTCTGCTATCAGTGTCACGATTCCGGAGCGATTGAAGAGATCGACTATCATGACTTACCCACCTATCGGCGGTGTAGGGACTGTCATGCGGGCCACACCAGCGACATCAAGTATCTGTTGATCGCCGCGTCTGCCGATGGGAAGACATCCTTCGACCATGAGGACTACAAAGCGGTGTTGAGTCTGGCCCATGAGGACGCCGAGCGCGGCACCGACTTCCGGATCATGGTCGCTACGGTGCTGCGCCACATTGATCAGCGAGACCTTGGCAGCGCCAGGGCCTACCTGATGGGTATCCGGGGCAGCGGCAAGGTCTCAGCGTCCGAGACCCAACAGTGGCAAGACGTGTTCCGTCACCTGGAAGCCCAAGAACGCATCGCCGCCGAACAGCAGGCCGCGTCGGGGCGGGATCACGCGCTAAGCGTGGCGCAGCGCTACTATGAGAGCATGGAACAGTACCACCGAGGGCATCTCGAGGACGCGCGACGCGGTTTTACGGAGGTCCTGGAGAGCGGATTGGTCCCGGCCGCGATGCGGAAGACCATCGAGCAGTATAGGCGTCGCATTGACGAGGCCCTCACGACACCCGACAATCGGGAAGGCGACGGCGGACGCTGATGGCGTATGGTAGTCGTCCATTTAGATACTTGGACTTTGCGGGGACCGGGCTGGCGCGCAGGTCAATATTACCAGCGACCCAAGTAGCCAGGGTACTGACGATCGCGGTTTGGTTTCTGGTAATGGTCGTCCTGACGGCCGGCTGTCACGTGACCGTGGGCGGCCGAGAGCGCGAGTTGCTGCATGTCGAGCAGGTGCGGGGTGAGGTGGAGTGGGTCGCCGAAAGACGGGAAGACCGACAGGAGACGAATGGGGCCGACACGCAGTTCGAGGCGCTGGAATTCGAGGAGCGGATTCGTCTTCGCACCCAAGGCCACGTGGGCAGTCCCGAATTCCTCTCCTTCCGCGCCGCAGTGGGGGCGGGGTTGACGCAGCATGAGTATGAACTCGACGGCACCTCCGACGACGGCAGTGGGACCTTGCAGGAGTATGACCTGTCCGCCGACGTCCTGCCCGAGAAGATGTTCCCCTGGACCTTCCGCATCGACAAATCGGAAGCCCGCATTCCCCGTCAGTTCGCCGGGTCGCTTCGTAGCGAGCGGGAGGGCATCAATACCTCCCTGGCCTATCGCTCCCGGGAGTGGCCCATGAGCCTGCATTTAGGGCAGAACGAGACCCAGCAGCAGGGGCAAGGCCTGAACGAACAGGACCTCTTCAGGCGGGAAGATCAGCATATCGGTTACTCCGTCGAGCACGCGTTTTCCGAGCAGTCCAATCTCAGTTTCGATTTTCGCCACAATGACACGACTCAGACGCAGGGGGGCGTCTTCATCGACCGGCAGGAAGAGATCGTCACGCTGTCGCACAACCAACGCTTTGGTGACGAGGAACAGTATCTGCTGGACTCCTTTGTCGATCGCCTGGACCAATCCGGAGACTTCGAGTTGGTGCGCCTGCTGTGGCAGGAACGGCTCAAGCTGCGGCACTCGCAGGCCTTTCAGACACACTATGGGCTTTCCTTCCACGAATCCGAGCGTCCTACCCTGAAGAACAACGAACTGCGGGGCGAAACTGGTTTTACCCGCCGCTTTTACCAAAACCTCGTGACCCATGGCAGCCTGTATCTCTCCGAGGCTGATCTGGGCCAGGGAGTGGATCAGAGCGAGTTGGGCGGGGACGTCGGACTCAACTACTACCGTCACAATCCCTGGGGGACCTTCTTTGGGCGCTACAGCTTTTCCCGACTGGACCTCGAACAGACCGGTGGGACGACCCTGGTGAACGTCGTCGCCGAACGTCATCCCTTCACGGTGGTAGGATCTCTTCGCATCGAACTGAAGCGCACCAATGTGCTTGCCTCCTCCATCGTGGTACTGAGCGCCGATCGCTCCGTGATCTATAGCGACTACATCATCAGCCAGACCCGCGGGATCACCGAGATCGTCATCCTCCTGGGGGGGGACATCACCACGGACGGCGACCAGACGCTGTCGATTGACTACGACTCCCTGACAGAACCCGCGCGCGAAGAGATCGCGCTGATGCATAGCGTCCGTTTGAGAGAGCAGTTTCATCTGGGCGTGTCCGTCTACTACGAGTTTCAGAATCGCAGCGAGGCGCTTGAATCTCTGGCGACGAGCATTGTCCCCGATGAATTTGCCATCAATACCGTGGGTGTCGATTATAGGCGCAAGGGTCTGAGACTGCTGGCGGAGTACAGCCATGAAGACTCCACCCGCATCCCTTCCCGCAGCAAACGCATGGAGGGGAGCTACCTGCTTCCCATCAGCGAGGCGACCCGCATGACGCTGTACGGCTCCCACAGCCTGATAGACTATCTTGAGAACCCTGTTTATGATGTCCAGTTGATGACGGTGGGCGGCACCGTTCGGAGCCGCCTCACGGAGACCTTTCGACTCTCGGGCCGTCTGGACTACCGTGACGAAGACGACAGCCGCCAGGGCAAGACCCGCGGTTTTCAGTGGGATGTGAATCTCAGGTGCGCAGTGCGACAGGTCAGTGCCGATGTGGGGATTGAATATGATTTCTTGAATAGGCTGGCCCATGAGAGGAAGGGCACTTACGTCTACGCGCGATTGAAACGAATGTTTTGAACTTAAGGATGTTTATGGACATGTTTCGCATTCATCTGGGATTGGCATTAGGACTCCTGGCGCTCATCGGCTGTGCGGGGTGTAGCGGTCCGAGAGACCAGCTGTTCAGTCGAAGCCAGGCGGCTCCCGTCTGGCCAGAGCCACCCCAGCATGCCCGTGTCCGCTATCTGGCGACCATCGCCGGCGAGGGGGACGTCGCGCGGGGACCCGGCCTGCTGGGTGGATTGGCCCAACTGGTCTTTGGCAAAAAAAAGGCCGGCGCACTGCTGGCCCCCTGTGCCGTGGCCATGAGTGGCGACGGCAGGCTATACGTTGCCGACAGTGCGGGCCAGGTGATCCATCTGTTCGATTTCGGCCGCAAGCGCTACAGCCAGTTTGGCGCCATCCAGTCAGACCAGACGCTGCAGCGACCCGTGGCACTGACCCTGGGCTCCGGGTCGCTCTACGTGGTGGACAGTCAGTTGCACAGTGTCTGTGTCTTTAATGCAGCGGGGGACCATCAGATCTCATTCGGTGCCAACGAACTCCAGCGACCGGCGGGCATCGTCTATTTACCTCGGCGGCAAGAGATCGTGGTCGCAGACACCGGGGGCCACGATCTAAAGGTGTTCTCCGCGACCGGTACCTTCCTGAGGACGATAGGGTCGCGCGGCATCGGACCGGGGCAGTTCAACTTCCCGACCCAACTGTGGAGCGACCGGGCGGGACAGATCTATGTCAGCGACACGCTGAACTATCGGATACAGGTGTTTTCCCCCACCGGACAGTTCCTGACCCGCTTCGGAGAACAGGGTGATCGTCCCGGCTACTTTGCCCACCCCTGTGGCGTGGCGACGGATCGTCTCGGCAATATCTACGTGACGGACCGCCAGTTCGAGAATGTCCAGGTCTTCGATCGGCAGGGGCGCATGCTGATGGTCTTTGGCCAGGAGGGGCGCGGGCTAGGTGAGTTTTGGTTGCCTGCCGGCATTTGGATCGATGAGCGAAACTGGATCTACGTCGCGGACACCTACAATAAGCGGATTCAAGTCTTTGAAATTCTAGAGGTCTCGGACCATGCCCAGATACGATAAAGTTCTTCCCAAAAACTTCCACCACATTTGCGCGCATGTTTTGAGCCGGGCTTTGGCGGGAACGAAAAGATATCTCTCACAGAGGCACCAAGGCCCAGAGAAAAGAAAAAGGAAAGCAATAGCGACAGCCGCCCTGCGGCCTCTGCGAGAGACATGCTTTTGGGTTGCGGCCGAAGGCCGCGCAGAGCGATCGGTCAAACTTATGGCCCTGGGACTCCTCTGCAGCCTCGCGTCCAAGGTCATCGCGGTCACGGTCACAGGATCTCCCCATGATCTCTCAGCCTCGGCCGGAGGTGACGCCTGCGCGTTTTGTCATACGCCCCATGTGACCTCTCGATCGGTGCTGTGGGATCAGACGCTCTCGCCCACTGTCTACAAGATCTATGCGAGTTCATCCCTGGACGCCGTCGTCGGACAGCCGACGGGGGCCAGCAAGATGTGTCTCAGTTGCCACGACGGCACCGTGGCCTCCGGCTTCACGGGCACCCTCCGTCCCGGGGGCGCGTTTGTCGGGCCCGGAGAGGCCAACCTGGGGACCGATCTTTCCGACGACCATCCCATTAGCTTCGCCTACACCGATGCGCTGGTCGCCAAAGATCCCCAGCTTCGACCTGCCTCGACCCTCCCCGAGACCCTCAAGCTGGACGGCGACAACGAGTTGCAGTGCACGACCTGTCACGACGCCCACGACAATCAGTTTGGCGATTTCCTGACGATGTCCAATCAACGCTCCCGCATGTGCGTGAGCTGCCACACCATGCAGGGCTGGTCCGTCTCCTCGCATCGCCATGACAGCGCATCGGTGATGGGGTCCCACAACCGGCTGCTGGCGGACGGCCCGCACCAGACCGTAGGGGACCTGGCCTGCATGGCCTGTCACAAGACCCATTCGGCCGGCGGTCCCGAACGGCTGCTGCACTTCGAGCAATCGGAGGAGACCTGCTTCAGTTGTCACGACGGAACCGTCGGCACCTCGGACATCAAGGCCGAGTTGATCAAACCCAGTCGCCACGATGTCGTTGCCTTCCGCAACAATCACGATCTGAGAGAATCGCCCCTGGCGATGTCTCGGCATGTCGAGTGTTCCGACTGCCACAACCCGCATGCGGTCCAGAAACAGGACGCGCAGGCCCCCCTGATCCAAGGGGCGATGCGGCATGTCACCGGAATCACCTCGTCGGGCGGCGTGACGCCGCAGGCGCGCTTTGAGTACGAGGTCTGCTTCAAATGCCACGCAGACAACCCCAGCCGGATCGAATCAGACATCACCCGGGTGGTGACGCAGACGAATACACGTTTGGAGTTCGACCCCTCGGCTCACTCCTTCCACCCTGTGGTGGGCCCCGGCGTCAGCAAGAATGTCCCCAGCCTGCAGGCCGGCATGTCGGTGGCCAGCGTCATTCATTGCACCGACTGCCACAGTTCCGAGGAAGGGTCCGCCACCCGCGGACCTCATGGCTCTATCTACCGGCCGCTGCTCAAACATCACTACGAAACCTCGGACTTTACCTCGGAAAGTGAGTTCGCCTACGCCTTGTGCTACAGTTGCCATAGCCGCAACAGCATCCTGAGTGACGAGAGCTTCCCCACGCACCGACTCCATTTGGACCAAAGAATTCCCTGTTCCGCCTGTCACGATGCCCACGGCATCAGTTCCGCCCAGGGCAGCCGCAACAACCACACGCATCTGATCAACTTTGATACGAGCATTGTCTCCAGAGACCCGGGCACGGATCGCCTGGAGTTCGTGGACACGGGCGTCTTCCAGGGCATGTGCTACATGAGCTGCCATGGCACGCAGCATTCGGGGCAGGTCTACTGAGAGAGAACAGTATTAGCGGTAAACATCTTTTCTATGAGCTATCTTAACGACATACACGACGCACACATCATCTTCAATCGAATACAGTATTCTATAATCTCCCTGTCTGAGTCGATATCGTTCCTGTCCTGATAGTCTTACGCATCCCATCGGCCGAGGGTCGTCTGCTAGGGAGCGTATCCTTGATAGGATTCTCTTTAAGTCTTTTTTGACAATGGCGTTGAGTTCTTTGATCGCTGACTTCTTGATCTCTATGCTAAACTTTGCCATTGGCCTTTAGATCCTTCAGCACTTTCTCAAACGATACAGTCGGCTCACGGGCACGCTCATCAAAAGTGCGCAGATCCTCTTCATCCAATGCAAGTTCGTGACGAATCGCATTGTCGATCAGCTCGGAAATGGAAGTGGAGGTGGCTGCCGCCTTGATCTTCAAGGCTCTATGAATGTCTGGATCAAGATAAATAGTCGCCTTCTTGCTTAGTGTTGACATGGCTTTACTCCTAATACGATAACAGAGTCACACGCATTATAGCATCATAGCGTCAAAATGGCAAGATGTTCTTGATGCATTGGGAGGTCCATTGCAGGCGCCAATCGCTACGACCGGTTTCTGCTACTTGCCCGCCGAGATTACGCTTGCCCCGTTAGCTTTGGTCCGCCACCCGCGGACCTCATGGCTCCATCTATCGGCCGCTGCTCAAACATCACTACGAAACCTCGGACTTTACCTCGGAAAGTGAGTTCGCCTACGCCTTGTGCTACGCCTGCCACAGCCGCAACAGCATCCTGAGTGACGAGAGCTTCCCCACGCACCGACTTCATTTGGACCAACGAATTCCCTGTTCCGCCTGTCACGATGCCCACGGCATCAGTTCCGCCCAGGGCAGCCGCAACAACCACACGCATCTGATCAACTTTGACACGAGCATTGTCTCCAGAGACCCGGGCACGGAACGTCTGGAGTTCGTGGACACGGGCGTCTTCCAGGGCATCTGCACCATGAGCTGCCATGGCACGCAACATTCCGGGCAGGTCTACTGATTCTTTCTACAAAATCGATAGTCACGAAGCCTGCATAAGCCCAAAAGCAGGGTCCCATTGGCGGTTGACAAGCACGCCCATTCCATATAAGAATGCTTGCGTAGTCAGTCTGTCATAAGTTGGACGATTATCTATGCAGTTAGGGAACGGCAAGAATTAACTTGGACTTTTGAATGCCCAATTGCACCCCATCTTTGATCGCTTCTCAATCGCGACATCCGCGACGTAGAACAGCTACGCCTGTGGTGTCGCTCAATCGGGCGCGACCCAATATGGGGCACACTTGGACCCCAAATTGTCCAACTAATTTATTGCCGATCCCCAGTTGTGAGGACACCATGATGACTTCCCGATGTATCCCGATTCGGTTGGTAGTGGTTTGGATGCTTGTGTCTCTACCGGTCTCGATTGCTGAAGGAGAGACGCACCTCGTCGATGCGGTCCAACGGGGTGATCGGGAACGGGTCGAACACTTGTTAGAACAAGGTGCGAACGCCAATTCAGCCACACCTGATGGAACGACCGCATTACTCTGGGCCGCTCATTTGGATAGAGTCGACATCGCGACGTTACTGCTTCGAGCCGGCACAAACGTCTCTAGCGCCAACCGATATGGCGTGACGCCACTGATGCAGGCAGCCACCAACGGCAATGCCGAGTTGGTCGCATTGTTGCTCGATGCCGGGACCGATGCCAACGCCAAGACTCCGCAGGGGGAAACCCTTTTGATGATCGCCGCGCGTACCGGAAAAACAGAAGCAGTCCGCGCCTTGCTCGCCCGCGGAGCCAATCCGAACACCGCCGAAAACAAGCGCGGACAGACGGCCCTGATGTGGGCCGCGGCGGAAGGTCATGTTAAAACCGTGCAAACACTTATCGATGCCGGGGCGGAGATTGACGCAGAGTCCAAGAGTGGTTTTACCGCATTTCTTTTCGCTGTTCGGCAAGGCAAAATCGATGTCGTACGAACGCTTCTCCAACATATCGACAAGATCATGATAACACAAGATCGGCGTGATTTATCTGACACGCAGAATCAAGATCAAACCAGTCGCGGTTTATGCATGGCGGTCAGTAACGCACACTTCGAATTAGCAGCACTGCTTTTGGAAGCCGGTGCGGATCCAGATTTCATGTGGAAGGGTCGCACGGCGTTGCACCGGATCATTTCGGTCCGCAAACCAGGCACCGGCACACACGACCCGCCCCCGCCGGGCTCTGGCAATATGACCAGTCTTGCATTGGTCCAAAAACTTGCTGAACATGGAGCCAATCTTGATCTTAGGATGACGACAGGCGGGTATGTCTCGACGGGCGCCACGGCATTTCTGTTGGCCGCGCACACCGCCGATGCCGGATTGATGCGCCTGCTCGCCGATCTGGGCGCAGATCCCTTGATCCCCAACAAAGCCAATTCCACGCCGCTGATGGTCGCATCGGGCGTTGGCGTTAAGTCTCCGGGTGAAGACGCGGGAACGCCCAGCGAAGTGTACGAGGCCGTAAAGGTCGCCCTAGCGCTGGGCGGTAACGTCAACGCCGTCAATGACCGTGGCGAAACGGCCATGCACGGAGCGGCATACAAATATGCTGATGCCGTGGTACCGCTACTCATTGAACATGGCGCCAAGATCGAGATCTGGAATCAAAAAAACAGACAGGGTTGGACACCCTTGCGTATCGCCACGGGTGTCCATAGAACCATGAATTTGAGAAGATCCCCCGAGGTCGCCGCAGAACTCCGAAAAGCAATGATCGCCGCGGGCGTCTCGACCCATATCGACCCTGAGACAAACATTAGCGGTGGCACCCGATAGCACATGGGCGGATTCACCTACAGGCCTGGCATCGCACTTCTGTCTTCTCGATATACTTCATTGACAAGATGTCACTGCCCACATTCGACCGGACCGGAAGAGAGAAATGGGAGGAGTGGCGTGACGAGGTGCTTTCCAGGGCGAGAGGCGAAGACATGGTCCGCAGAGGTCGGCTCTACGATGCCAAGGGTGGATACACCGAAGCGGAGCTTGGGTACCCCTATTTTCGTCGCATGGGCTGGCAGACCAAGAACAAGGCCTTCATCAGCGAAGACAATCGCATCATTCTGCCGCTCTATTCGGACGGCTTCAGTTTCTCTTTGATGGCCCTGACGGATGACGGCGGCCAAACCTGGCAATTTAGTAACCCCCTGGTGGGTGCCGGCAACATTCAGCCCTCCCTGGTCCAAGGCGGAAAGGGAACGCTGGTGGCCTACATGCGTGACAACGGTCCGTCCCCCAAACGTCTCCACATCAGCCGATCTCGGGACAACGGCCTCACTTGGAGTGACGTACGGGATTCTCAGATTCCCAATCCGGGCGCCGGTGCAGATCTCGTCACCCTAGGCAACGGCCATTGGGTGTTGGCCTTTAATGACACCGAACGAGGACGGCACCGCCTAGCCGTTTCCACATCAACGGACGAAGGGCAGATTTGGTCGAAACCCCGTCATCTGGCACACGACGCCAACAAGACCACGAGTTTTGCCTATCCCGCCATCGTTCAGGCAAAAGATGGCGCGCTCCACGTGGTCTATAGCTATCACGGCAGGAAAGACAACGGCGAGGCGCACAAGACGATCAAACACGCGCGCTTCAATGAAGCCTGGATCGTCGATCAGCAATGAAAGAAAAGTCCTCGCGCAGAGCCGCCAAGGAAAAGAGCGTATCCCCCCAATCCTTTGCGCCTCGGCGTCTTGGCGCGCGGCAATCAATCACGGTACCAGATTGTTCTCGATAAGGGAGTCATCGAGACTGTTTTTCAGTTTCAGCGTATCATGCTCCTGATCCGCGATCACGTTGTCTGAAATCAGGATTCGTTTGCTTTTGTTTCCGCCGATCTCAACCGCTTCGGTACTCAATCCTGAAAAAAGGTTGCCTGTCACCGTAATGTCTTGTGTGCCCTCCAGCAAGATGCCTGCGGCGGCCAGATCCGTGGCACCTCGCTTGACTTTGTCCTGACCAATGAAACTGTTGGAAAAGTTGTTGCCCGTGACGGTGATGCGTCCACTGTTGGGCCCGATGACCAGGGCCCGCTGTTTGACAATCGTGAAGACGTTGGCACTGATCGTACAACCGTGCGCGCCGCGCAGGTCGATGCCACCAGATTCCTCGTGGGCAATGACATTGGCGCTGAGGGCGATGCCGTAGCAGTCCCGGTCGAGGACAATGGCCGTCCCCTTACACTCTTCGATCATGTTGCCGGCGACGACCGAGCCATAGGTGTTCTCGATCACCACGCCGTCTCCCAGGTGGTCGTCGAGATTATTACCGGTCATACAGAGATTAAAGCCGTCCAGGCAGCGCAGACCGTCTGTATTCTCCTCAAACTGATTGGCCGACACCACGATATCGTGACATCCCTTGAGGAAAAGCCCTGTCTTGCGATTGTAGGTGATCAGGGAATCACAAATACGGGGATCTTCATAGCAGTAGTACAGATGGATGCCGTCCCCGCCGTGTTCGCTGACCGTGACCCCGTCGATGAAGATCTCATTGATTCGCCTGGCCTCGATGCCATGCCCACTCTTGGCGTTACCGGTCAAACGCAGGTTGGCCAGGCGAATGCGCCACAATTCGGATTGGCGATTTTCCTTTTTGGTAGGATGCTGCAGGATCAGGGCGCTTTGACCTTCGGTGTTCATATTCTTGATATGGGTGGCCGCCCCGACGCCTGCCAGGGTGACATCGGATTTGGAGATCCGTAAAGGTTCCGTGATTTCAAATAGGCCGGGTGGCAGTTGTACCATGCCCCCTTCCGGTGGACAGGCATCGATGGCGGCCTGGATGCTCTCATAGTACCGCGCATCGATTACCGAACGGGCACCCGGCAAGAGCACCGGTCGAGCCTGTTCCTGAGCAAAACCGTTGGTTGAGGTGACCGAAAACAGTAGCAACAACATGAAATGTAGACGGGCCATTTTTCAACTCCTAATAAGGCTGACGGGAACGGGGATGGGTTTCATGGCCCTATTATAAGCTGAATCTCCCCTGGATGTAAGGACGCGCATAGCAATAACGGCACTCCAACCTTATTGGTCACTCATACGCTAGTTTGTCTCTCACTAAGGCACAAAGACACGGAGTAATGTTGGTGTGAAAACTGTTTTCTCTGTGCCTCCGCGTCTCCGTGAGAGATCTTTTGGGTTTCGGCCGGGCGGGCCGTGATCTGGAGGGGTGGTTGGTAAAATATGTAGGGTGTGCTCCGCACACCATTCATTATCGCGCGCCAAGCCGCTAAGCCGCTAAGACTAATCGAGAGCCAGCCCTTTTCTTGGCGGCTTTGCGACTTTGCGCGCCATATCATTTCGGTGGGCGGAGCCCACCCTACGATCGGACAGGCGCTCCCCGCTTGGCTCCCGACTTCTTGCTGGGCAGATCGGTGATCACGCCCGGGAAGATCTCGGCGCTGAGGCCGACGGATTCATGCAGAGTCGGGTGGGCATGGAGGGTGAGGGCCAGGTCTTCGGCCAGCAAGTCTTCAAGTCGAGGCCGAAGCGCTTCATCGTCGCCAGATACCAACTCAATGAAGGAGGCACGTTCTCCGGCAGGCTTTTCAGTCACCAGATCAAACGAAGATTCTGCGCGCATTTGGTTCATGGCACCGGGTTCCGTCCTGTCTGGCCTGTCGAGTTCGCATCGATTTCGGCGAGAGTGGGCGCCTGCAAGATGTGAAGACCCGCTGCTGTGGGAAAGACTCCTCCCATAACAGCTCTTCCCATAAC
>JADFHU010000674.1 GCA_022567055.1 Planctomycetota bacterium | reverse complement strand
CGATAGCAGCATTATTAAAGAACCACGAAATAGTTTGGACTTTTGAATGCCCAATTGCACCCCATCTTTGATCGCTTCTCAATCGGGAAAACAGCAACGTAGAAGAACAGCTACGCCTGTGGTTTCGCTCAATCGGGCGCGACCCAATATGGGGCACACTTGAACCCCAAATTGTCCAACCTAATTTCTTGCCGATCCCTAAACTGGAGCGGATGAAAGGCCTTCCGTGAAGAAGGACGTCGCCTATCAAAAGTGCATCAATCCCCGGTGCGGGTCCGAGTATGAGTGCGCCCAGACCCTGGTGACCTGTTCTGCTTGCGGCGAACTCTTAGACGCCCAGTACGACTGGGATCGAGTCTCCGTGCCCGACTCTATGGAAGCATTTGCAAAGCGCTGGACAACGCGCAGCAGATGGCTGGATTTTTCGGGTGTTTGGCGTTTTCGCGAGTTGCTCGACTTCTGTCCGGATGACCAGAAAGTCTCTGTTGGCGAAGGGCAGACCATCTTAGAGAAGAATGACCGCGTTGCCCAGCACTTGGGCATGGATCCGGGCAGCGTGTACCTGCAATACGAAGGCCTCAATCCCTCCGGTTCCTTTAAAGACAATGGCATGGCCGCGGCGTTTAGCCATGCTAAGATGGTGGAGGCCACCTCCTGTGTCTGTGCGTCGACTGGCAACACCTCTGCATCGGTGGCCCTCTACGCCCATAGCTGCGGGCTCAAGTGCACCGTCCTCATCGGTACCGGGCGAATTGCCTTTGGCAAACTCAGTCAGGCCATGGATTATGGCGCGCGGACGATCCAGATCCACGGAGACTTTGACGACTGTATGCATCAGGTCCAGGCCGTCTGCCAACGTCTGGGGCTCTATCTCCTGAACTCTCTGAACCCCTTCCGCTTGGAAGGCCAGAAGACCATCATGTATCGCATTATCGAAGGCCTGGGATGGGAAGTTCCCGATTGGATCATCGTTCCCGGGGGCAACCTGGGCAACTCGAGTGCGTTCGGTAAGGCCTTTATGGAACTTAAGCAACTCGGTCTTATCAACAGGGTGCCGCGCTTGGCCATCGTCAATGCCACGGGAGCGGATACCCTGACCGATTTGGTGAATAACAAAGGCCTACGTTGGAACGATGGCCGCGTTGACCAGGGGATCATCGATGACTATTACGCGGATCTGACCGCGCGAGAATTCTCGCCACGGACCTGCGCTTCCGCGATAGAAATCTCTCGTCCCGTCAATCTGAAGAAGTGTCTACGCGCGTTGGAGGTGTGTCAGGGTGTGGTCTTGGCGGTAACCGACCCCGAGATCTGCGACGCTCGGGCCTTGATTGGTCGCTTTGGGCTCGGGTGTGAACCGGCCTCGGCCGCAACCATCGCCGGGTTGAAACACCTGCTGGACGAGGGGGTCGTAAATCCGGCGGAGAGGGTGGCCTGCGTACTGACCGGTCACGTGCTGAAGGATCCCGATGTCACCGTCAACTACCACCAGCAAAAGCAGGGCGTTTTCAGCAACGCGCCCGTGGAGGTCGAGAATGATCTGGACGCGATCGTTCGCCTGATCCGATGCTAAGCAGTCTTGCGGTACCCGACGATGATTGCCGGTCAGAGTGGAGGTCGCTCTCGGAATCGTATCTAGGGACCGGCAAGAAAACAGCGGCTTCCGTGGCACAATCCTGGCTGCGATAGCAGCATTATTAAAGAACCACGAAATAACTTGGACTTTTGAATGCCCAATTGCACCCCATCTTTGATCGCTTCTCAATCGCAAAATCCGCGAGGTTGAACGGCTACGCCTGTGGTTTCGCTCAATCGGGCGCGACCCAATATGGGGCACACTTGGACCCCAAATTGTCCAACTTATTTATTGCCGATCGCCTACCTGCTTCGAATGAGTCGCGCATGTTGAAATACAAGCTCGTCATTTTTGATTTTGATGGCACCTTGGCCGACACCTACCACTGGTTTACGAGCATCATGAACCAGGTGGCGGACAAGTACAAATTTCGTCGCGTGGCACAGAACGAGTACAAGACGCTACGGGAGTTGAGTGCCCGGGGGGTCATGCAACACCTGGGCATTGCCATGTGGAAAATGCCCTTCATTTCGAACCATGTGCGCCGCCTGATGGCCCGAGACCTGCTTAGGATTTCCCTGTTTGACGGCGTAGACGAACTCTTGGAGCGTCTGTCTGCCATGGGTGTCGCCTTGGCGGTGGTCAGCTCCAATTCTTCCCACAATGTCCACAGCGTTCTGGGTCAAAAGAATACGGCCCTCATTTCCTACTACGAGTGTGGTGTCTCTATTTTCTCCAAAACGGGCCGACTGAAGAAAATCATCCGGACCAGTGGGCTGGCCAGAAGTGAGACTCTGTATGTTGGGGATGAGATTAGGGACCTCGAGGCCGCCCGGAAGGCGAACATCGCCTTTGGAGGCGTCTCCTGGGGCTACAATAAGGCCGAATCGTTGGCAGAACGTGCGCCGGGTGAGCTGTTCTCCAGCGTGCTGGAGATAGCGGAATGCGTTACCTAGCGCGATTTGTTGTCAGGGATTGACGGATATCTTCATCTCAAAGTAGGGGGTATCATCGTGGGTGGCCAGCAACGTGTCAAGGTGGAGTGACAAGTCCCGCCGAGATTCTTGGCCATTCAAGTCGAAATCCCGATGACGGGCGTGATACTGACGCCGACAGGCTTGGGCGTATAGTCAGTGATTGCGCAGAGAGAGGCCAAAACCTGCGCGACGCTGTTCTCATATCCTGGCACGCTAGCGGCCATAAGGTAGAAGGTGGGCTTGCCCTCGTCGAGCTGCAGACAGGTGAACATCGACAAGGTGGCGTAGGCGTGACTGAGTGTTTCGAAGACCCATCGTCCACCGTCTGCACCCTGGTAGGGGGAATCCCTAAATGGACTGGCAAGTACTTCAAATCCAAAAGGGGTTACCCCCGTGTCGTGAAAGTAGCCGGCCGAATCGACCGTGAGCTGCTTGATGTAGGTGAAGAGTTGGTCTCGAAGATCGGGCTCAAGATCGGGGCCCGCGCAGAAGGGGACGAAGAAGGCGTGGGGCATAACGTGGCCGGGCAGGGTCTCTGGCACTTCGTAGTTTAGATTGGGGGGGGGTAAAACGGTCTGCCAGGGGGATCCCGTTCGCTGTCTGGGTGAGGGCGTTGGAGAAGGCGGGGTAGTCCACGCCCAGGCATTCGCCATAGGCCAGGTGAGTCCGTACCGCGGGTACAAAGGAATCTTGGCTGAAATAGGACTGGATACCCGGGGGGCCTTCAAAGGCACCGATAGGAAAACCGGCCAGCGATCGGAGCGACCAGACGGACATGGCATTGTAGAAGGGGGCTTCCCGCAACAGGTGGCGGATGTCTGAGCAGGACTGCCAGATACGGGGCTCGCGCGCGTGCGCTCGAGTTATCTGGCGAAACTCATCATAGTTAATGGCCCCGGAGAGGTAGGCGATCCACGTCACAACACCGCCTTCATCGGCATAGACGTCCCAATGGGCAGCCTGACCAGGACCGGTATCTGCGTCAAGGGCGCGGGCCAGTTTGGTTCCG
>JADFHU010000673.1 GCA_022567055.1 Planctomycetota bacterium | reverse complement strand
GGCAATGATGGCGATGACGACTAGGAGTTCTATAAGGGTAAAACCTCTTTTTCGATTCATGGTTACTCCTGCGCAGTTCCAGACTGGCGCTCTTTGCGGCTCTTTTCGGTTTGGCTCACTTTGCATTTGGGACAACGGTCCGGAAAGTCGTTCTGGGAACTGCCGTAAAAGAATACGGCCAGGCAGTCGACTCCGGACACTTTTTCGCCTGATACAGACTCGCCTTGCCACATTGGTCGCAAGGGAGTCCCGGTGTCGATCTTTGGCCGGGCGCTGCGCTTTCCTGCACCGCCGCATAGAAATCCCTCTCGCCCATCTCCCGTGCTGCCTCACAGGTGGTGTTCTTGCACTTCACCCAGATCTTGGAATCGGCATCGATACCGCTGAGGCCGGCGCTGCCCGTCCCAGCGGTGAATCTGTATATGAAGAAGGCGGCCAACAGCAAGCAGATTGAGGTAATGCTATAGGCAAGGTTCCTATTCACTGTCAAAACCTAACAAAAAATGGGAAGTCCTTCGAATGCTCCAAACGGCTCTCCAGTATACGATACTCTCGACAAGTTTTGCAACGGTGCAGCGGCGCATCATAAGGTTCGCACTTTGGAGTTGCGACGGCACGAAGAAGTCACCATGACGCCGATCTTGAGGCGGCAAGCGCCATTAATAGTCGGAGAACCGGCGCATCCACCGGGGCCAATCTTCCGGTTGGGCGAGGCCCGCCGTGGTCCAGGGACCCGTGGTGTCGAAACCGCGGTGCCACTTCAAGGTCCACAGTTCCTTGAGACCCACCCTGCGGGCGGACCAATCCATGAAGAGCATGTTGATGGTGCCGTTGGCATGTCGGGGGACGGCAAAATGTTGCATCTCATCGCTGGTGCCGAAGCTTCCCGAGCCCACGGAAATGTCAGTGGGTGGAGGGCTGTCGGTATGCCGAGGCCAGGCATCGTGCCAGGTGGCGTCGCCGAATACGGGTATCTGGTCCCGATGCGACACGTTCCTGGTGCCCTTCCAAAACCACTCTTCTAGACGAGAGCCGCGATCCTGGGTCATGGAGTTGGTCCAACTGTTGATGCTGTAGCTGAAAACATACCTGTATTCGCCTCCACCGGGCATATCCATCATACGAACTGTTGCTTCAAAGGCGCCCGGAGAACCGCCTAGGACCTCTCTGGTCGCATCGGGACAGAGGAGCAGGTCCCATTCATCCTTGTAGTAGGGGCGCAGGGCATTCGGCCAGAGCGTCCTCTCGCCGGTATTCCATCCTTCGTTGAAGCGACCGTCGTGGTCGTTGGTGTAAAAGTTAAAAAAGAAACCCCAGTTATTCAGTCGCGCCTGACAGGCGACGGCCCTTGCCTGTTTTCGGACACGTGACAACGAGGGCATCAGGACTGCCATCAGGACGGCAATGATGGCGATGACGACCAAGAGTTCGATGAGGGTAAAGGCTCGTTTGCGATTCATGATCACTCCTGTGCAGATCCAGATTGACGTTCCTTGCGGCTCTTTTCGGTCTGGCTCACCTTGCATTGGGGACAACGATCTGGAAAGTCGTTCTGGGTACTGCCGTAAAAGAATACGGCTAGGCAGTCGGATTCCGGACATTTTTTCGCTTTATACACACTACTCGGTTTGCCGCATTGGTCGCAAGGAAGTCCCGGTGCCAATCTCCGGCCGGGCTCTGTGTTGCCCTCTACCGCCGCATAGAAATCCCTTTCACCCATCTCTTTCGCTGCCTTACAGCTGGCATTCTTACACATCACCCAGATCTTGGAGTCGGCATCGATGCCGGCGAGACCGGCGCTGCCGGAGCCGCTGGTGAATCTGTACATGAGGAAAGCCGCCAACAGTAGGCAGACTGAGATGATGATATAGGCGATATTTTTATTCATTGCCAGATGACCTATGCGGGGACATGTTCCTAGTAAGCTCTACCTGGGACGCCAGTATATCATACTACTGACAAGAATTCCAATGGCGGAGAGGCAAAAGGGGCCTTTTTATCTATAATCCAGTGAGGTCATCCGCTGTGCTTTTCATGGCCCTTGCGATGATGAACTCGACGCCCTCAGATAGGGAGGACTGATACGGGTACTCCATGGGCTGTGATCCCGCCTGAAGACCTTGACATTGCAAAGTGGATCTCTGTGATAGTGTTAGAGTTGATGTGGGCTCGTGCGGGACCGCCGGTGATTCTAATACGTTCGCAAGATCCCTCAGGCGGCCAAGGTCCTCTGAGTTGCAAGACGAGCGGAGGGGTCGCGGATAGAGCGTTTTGTGAGGCTTTGGGAAAGGCGACAGGAGTTGATGGCACCGGTCATGCCTCTGTTCCATACCTTTTGAAAGAGAAGGGAGACTTCCGGAATGAGACGCTCGAAACTCAGAGTGTGTGCGGTTTATTTCACCATTCTAGTAGAGTTGGCGGTGTTCCAATGCCTGGGAGATCTCTACGGGGAGTCACGATGTCGCTGTTGCCGTGCTGGATACCGGAGTGGAATTCAACCATCCGGATATTGAGGCAAATATCTGGGTGAATCTCGGGGAGATTCCGGATAACGAAATCGATGACGATGGAAACGGGTTTGTCGACGACATGCAGGGCTGGAATTTCGATGGAGACAGGAAGAAACGGCGTCTAGCGATTCAAAGCCCGCTGCTGTTTTCACCTCCCCCCCTCGCTTTCCGACCGGCAGGGGGTTTCTATTGAAACCATCCAGCCAGCTTTGTCTATCCTGTAAGATCGAGATGTGATCTACGGTCAGTTTCTCGCGTCTAAGGCTATCTCTGCTTGGGAGTTGTCGAGGCCCGTAGCCCCCTCCCACACCACCGGACATGCGGGTCCGCATCCGGTAGAGCCTTAGACTGGATGAGAATGAATAGCCTCTTTAAGAAGAAGTTAACAAAGGGCTGGGTCTTATGGCCTCTCCTAGCAAGGCTGACCCTAGAACGACACAGGGAAAGTACTTAAATGCGACGACGGACTTCTTTCTCTAGAATAATGGTTATAGGCGCCTAAACGCCTGTAAGCTAAAACCTTAGAGCAGGTATCACGGTGGTCCCATTGGCGGTTGACGAGCACACGCGGTCCCATTGGCCCTTGACAAGTACATTCGTCTTGAAATACCACGTTTGCAAGCAGCCGGAGATTGGGAAATAGGTAAGTCACTACGGAAACTTGGTGATCTCTGCCGGAGAAGATCTAGGTGTAATGATAGTGGGAACTATATCTACCTGTGATACGTTGATACTCTGTTCTAACAACACATAATGTATTAGAATACTAAGGGTCATGAAAGAAACTCTTATGGCAGGGAGTTTAGAAAATGAGCCCTACAAAGACAACCGGAGAAGGACGCGGATTTACACTCATCGAGCTGCTGGTGGTGATCTCCGTGATCGCACTACTGCTGGCCTTGCTGATGCCGGCCCTGAACCGGGCCCGGAATCAGGCCCGCAAGGTGGTTTGTCGGTCGAACCTGCGTCAGTTCGGCAGCGTGCTGCTCATGTACGTCGAGGACAATGATGGACGACTTCCACTGGGTAATGCCACCGCCCTCTGGCTTCTGCGCGGCTCCT
>JADFHU010000066.1 GCA_022567055.1 Planctomycetota bacterium | reverse complement strand
CCCCCCGACCCCTTGGCTTTCCACGAACTTCGTTCTTAAGGGATCGTCAAGGAATAAGTTGTGCAATTTGAGGTCCAAGTGTGCCCCATATTTGGTCGCGCCCGATTGAGCGAAACCACAGGCGTAGCTGTTCTACGTCGCGGATATCGCGATTGAGAAGCGGTCAAAGATGGGGTGCAATTGGGCATTCAAATGTGGAAGTTATTTCTTGACGGTTCCGGATACTTCCGGAAGGTTTGTCGGAACAATCACGAAGGGGTAACCGTTTGGTAAGTGAACACAAACATGAACGCAAACAACTGTACTCTGAATGGGCCGGAGAGAGAGGCAAGACTTCGATTGACAAGGGCAATGGGTCTCCTATGATGAACGAGTTATTTGCACCATGCCGACAAGAAGAGGATGAGAATGGTGAAACGCGGCAAAAAAATCGATCCGGCCTGGGAGATGTGACGCATGCGATCAAGGATGTCTACGTTCTCTGTCCTCTCAATCGTGCTCATGGTCATGGCGGCAAACGCCGTCTCCTATGCCGCTGCTCGTGTCACGCCTCCAGGTAAAAGCCACGCCCTGGATCCCCATGCAACCCTGTCGGACTACCTCGTGTTTGCGGCTTTCAACAATCCCGGGTTGGAGGCCGCCTTTGACCGCTGGAAGGCGGGGCTGGAAAGAATCCCGCAGGCCCGCTCCCTGCCTGATCCCCGTTTCTCCTATCGTTATTTCATCAGAGAAGTCGAGACTCGGGTCGGGCCCCAGCGCCAGGCCTTCGAGCTGTCTCAAATGATGCCTTGGTTCGGCAAGCTGGACCTGGCCGGGAAGGTAGCGGCGCAGGCTGCCCAAGCGGACTACCACGCCTATGAGGGCGCCAAGCGCAGCCTCTTCCTGGAGGTCAAGAACGCCTACTATGACCTGTACTTTTTGGGACGTTCCCTGGCTGTGACCCAGGAGCATGTCAATCTACTCATCCACCTCGATGAAGTGGTGCGGGCCCGGTACCGCGCGGCGGCCGCGTCACAGCCGGATATGATCAAGGTGCAGGTCGAATTGGGAAAACTGGAGGATCGGCTAAAGACCTTGCGTGACCTGGCAGGACCCACAAAGGCACGGCTTAACGCAGCCTTGAACCGGCCTGTGACGGCCCTGCTCGAGATACCGATGGACATCTCTTTGCCCGAAAAGGCTCTCAGTGAAGAGGCGTTGTTCGATCGTCTGGATCGGACCCACCCCAAATTGCTGGCCCTGAGCACCACGGCGCGCCAGCATCGTTTGGCAACGGACTTGGCCAAAAAGGCTTACCGTCCGGATCTGACGGTGGGGCTGTCCTATGTCGATATCGGCGAGGCGCCCTTCGGCGCAATGACTCCCGACAGCGGTCAAGACGTCGTGGGCGCCGCTGTCTCGCTCAATATCCCGTTGCGGCACAAACGCCTTTCTGCCAGGGTCCGAGAACAGAAACTCAGGCAATTGAGCGCCCAGAAAGAAAGACAGGATCTGACCAACCGGCTTCATGCCCGTCTCAAACTCGACCTGTATCACCTCCGCGATGCCCAGCGCAAACGAAACCTCTACGGTGACACGCTGCTGCCCAAGGCCCAGGAGGCCCTCACGGTAACTGAGGCGGCGTTTCGCAACGGCTCGGGGAGCTTCTTAGAGTTGATTGACGCACAGCGCGTCACGCTCGAGTTTCAACTGGCCCACGCCCGGGCCGGCGCGGACCACGGACGGAGTCTGGCGGCACTAGAGTTCATGGTCGGAGATCTTGCCGCGCCGCACACGACAACCGGTACGTCTCCTAAACCATAAAAAGGGGTTTCAGCCATGCAGTCCAAAAAAACGACGAGCGTTCAGGTCACTGTTGCCATCGGGTTGCTGCTACTGGGATTCTGGCTGCGCGGATTCTTTGGCTCTCACACGCCACACCGGGGAACCGGTCAGCATGATGCGCTAGGGCAGGAAGAGACGCCTGCCCGGTGGACCTGTTCCATGCACCCCGAGATCGATCTCCCCAAGGCGGGACCCTGCCCTAAGTGCGGCATGGCGCTGATTCCCCTGATTGATGATGGGGGTCCCGACGATCTGCCCCAACTCCGTCTCAGTGACAGCGCGGCCAAGCTCATGGACATCCAGGTGGTGCCGGTGGAACGTCGATTCGTGACGGCCACGATCCGCATGGTGGGCCGGGTCGACTTCGACGAGACGCGCCTGTCCACCATTGCGGCGCGGATACCGGGTCGCCTGGACAGACTCTTCGTGGACTACACCGGCGTGCCCGTCAAGAAGGGCGATCATCTGGTCTCTCTCTACAGCCCGGAGTTGCTCAGCGCCCAGGTAGAATTGCTGCAGGCCCTCAAGTCAATCGAAACGATCCGGCGATCCGAATCGACTCTCCTGCGGCAGAGCACGGCCGCCACCTTGGAGGCCGCGCGGGAGAAGCTGCGTCTGTGGGGCCTGACCGGTGCGCAGGTGGCGGAGATTGAAGAGAGGGGCACGGCCTCCGACCACATGACGATCTACGCAGCGACCGGCGGCATCGTGGTCCACAAGAACGCCGTGGAGGGCATGTATGTCCAGGAAGGGACCCAGATCTACACCATCGCCGATCTGTCCACCGTGTGGATCAAGTTGGACGCCTACGAATCGGACTTGCAGTGGCTACGCTACGGTCAGCCCGTCGAGTTCAGCACGGTCTCCTATCCGGGCCAAGTCTTTAAGGGCACCATCGCCTTCATTGACCCGGTCCTGGACGGCAAGACACGCACCGTCAAGATCCGAGTCAATGTACCCAATGCAGACGGTAGACTCAAACCCGATATGTTTGTCACCGCCGTGGTCCATGCCCAAGTGGCGGCCGGCGGCAAGGTCATGGATGCCGCCTTGTCCGGCAAATGGATCTGCCGTATGCATCCGGACATCATCAAAGAGGCGGCCGGAGCGTGTGACCTCTGCGAGATGCCCCTGGTCACGACCGAGTCCCTGGGATATGTGGATGACGCCTTGGCGCAGCAGCAGGCGCCGCTGGTGATTCCGGCGTCGGCGGCCCTGCGCACCGGGACCCGGGCCGTCGTCTATGTGAAGGATCCGGAGGCCGAGAGGCCGACCTTCTCGGGCCGTGAAGTCACCTTGGGTCCCAGAGCCGGAGACCACTACCTCGTGCGTGACGGTTTGAGAGAAGGAGAGCTCGTCGTGGTTCAGGGCAACTTCAAGATCGATGCGGAGTTGCAGATCCAGGCCAAGCCAAGCATGATGAGCCTAAAACCCGAGGTTGCGCCTGCGACGGCTGCGACGCCTGCGGCCCGACAGCCCGCGCTGAAACCCGAACTCATAGAGCAACTCGCACCCCTCTTCACAGCGTACTTTAGCATGCAGCAGGCCCTGGCCGCCGATGATCCCAACGCTGCAATCCTCTCGACGGCAGGGTTCTCCAACGCCTTGAAACAGGTTGACATGGCCCTGTTTGGAATGGAAACCCATAGGTTCTGGATGCGCAGCGCCCGGTCTTTAGAAGACACTATGGCAAAGGTTACGGCCACGACGGACATCGTTTCTCTGCGAGAACACTTTCTGCAGGTGTCCCAAGTGATGATTGGCTTGTCCCAGGCCTGGGGGCCGCTGGGGACGGACACCGCCTATGTCATGCACTGTCCCATGGCTTTCGACAACCAGGGAGGCGATTGGCTACAGGACAACGACGCCCTGCTAAATCCTTACTTCGGAGCGACGATGCTGCACTGTGGGTGGAAAAAGAGCACCATCGAGGGCAAGTGAGTTTTGGCCTCTCGCAAAGGCGCAAAGATCGCGAAGGACACTTTCTGGATGTCACGCCTGGTGACAATGGACAAAAGTTCAGTGGTTCTTAACGTCTGCGCCTTGGCGCCTTGGCGCGAGGAAAGGAAACTATGAGCGACCCAAATCAAACTGCAGAACAACGATCCTGGATAGGCCGACTGATGCGGTTCTGCCTGACGAACAAGCTCGTCGTCTTCCTGTTCGTGATCTTGATCATAGGCTGGGGGCTCATGGTCGCGCCCTTTGATTGGGAGATTGGGTCTCTGCCACGCCGGCCGGTGCCGGTCGATGCGATACCCGATATCGGCGAGAATCAGCAAATCGTGTTCACCGAGTGGATGGGACGCTCCCCCCAGGACGTGGAGGACCAGATCAGTTATCCGCTGACGGTGTCACTGCTGGGAGTGCCCGGCATCAAGACCATCCGCAGTTATTCCATGTTCGGTTTCTCCACCATCTATATCATCTTCAAGGAGAACATCGAGTTCTACTGGTCGCGGAGCCGGATCCTGGAGAAGCTCAACAGCCTGCCCGCCGGCACGCTCCCCGATGGCGTGCGGCCCGCGCTGGGACCGGATGCCACCGCCTTGGGACAGATCTTTTGGTACACCTTGGAAGGTCACGACCCCAACGGGCAACCCTGCGGTGGCTGGGACCTGGAAGAGCTGCGTACGGTCCAGGACTGGTATGTGCGCTACAGCCTGCTCAGTGCCGAGGGGGTCTCGGAAGTGGCCTCGGTGGGCGGGTTTGTCCGTGAGTACCAGATCGATCTGGATCCCGACGCGATGCGGGCCTATGGCGTGACCTTCGCGGATGTCTACAGCGCGGTCAAGGCCTCCAATATCGACGTCGGTGCCAAGACCTTGGAGCTAAACCGCGTGGAGTATTTCATCCGCGGCATCGGCTTTATCAAGCGCGTCGAAGACATCGAGCAGAGCGTGGTGAAGGTGGTAGACAATGTCCCGGTGCTGGTCAAGCATGTCGCCGGCGTGGCCTTGGGCCCTGCCATGCGCCGCGGGGCCCTGGACAAAGGAGGGGCCCAGGCCGTGGGAGGCGTGGTCGTGGCCCGCTACGGCGACAATCCCCTGGCGGTCATCAAGCACGTCAAGGCAAAGATCGAAGAACTTTCACCCGGTCTGCCGAGTAAGGTCCACATCGATTTTTCAAACGTCTCCGCCGAACAGGTGCGTCAGTATGCCTTCGATCATGGCTTCGAGGCCTATGCGGGGGCCAAGCTCAACCAAGAGGGCTGGACGGCCCACCTGCGGGCCACGGAACAGGCTGACTGGCCCCCCTGGGCTGCCCTCAGCAAGGTCGCCATCGTTCCCTTCTACGATCGAACCGGCCTGATTTACGAAACCCTGGGCACACTCCACAGCGCCCTGAGCGACGAAATCCTCATCACCATCATCGTGGTCATCCTCATGGTGATGCACCTGCGGAGCAGTCTGCTGATCAGCGGCCTCTTGCCCCTGGCCGTCCTGATGTGCTTCATTGGCATGAAGCTCTTCGGCGTAGATGCCAACATCGTGGCCCTCTCCGGCATTGTCATTGCTATCGGCACCATGGTCGATATGGGTATCGTGATCTGTGAGAACATCCTGCGTCATCTCGACGAGGCCCCGCCGGAAGAGTCCCGGCTGGAAGTCGTCCACCGGGCCGCCAGTGAAGTCGGCAGCGCCGTCCTGACTGCGGTGGCCACCACCGTGATCAGTTTCCTGCCGGTCTTTACCATGATGGGGGCGGAGGGCAAGCTCTTCAAGCCCCTGGCCTTCACCAAGACCTTCGCCCTCGTCGCCTCGGTGATCACCGCCTTGACCATCATACCGCCGGCCGCCCATCTCCTGTTTTGCGGACGCATCACAGGTAAACACCTGCGACGGGCGGTCCACGGCGGCCTCGTACTGATCGGTGTCATGGCGGGATTCCTGCTCACTTGGTGGGCCGGGCTGGCCCTGATCCTGTTCGCCGTCTACCACCTGACTGCGGATCGTTTGCCCGCCCCTTGCCGACGCTGGGCGCCCTGGGTCGCCAATCTCTTGGCGGTCCTGCTGGTGGGCTACATTTTGAGTGAGCACTGGTCGCCCGTAGGACCCGAAAAGGGAATGTTGCGCAATCTCGCCTTTGTGGCGCTGCTGGTCGCCGTGTTGCTGGGTCTCTTTCGTCTCTTTCAAAAGGGCTATCCGCACATATTGCGCTGGTGTCTGGCCCATAAACTCCTCTTCCTGACGGTCCCAACGCTACTGCTCATCACCGGGGCAGCCATCTGGTTGGGCTTCGACAAGGTCTTTGCGCCGCTGCCCGACTCGGTCAAGACCACCACCTTCTGGAGCCGGGGGACCGAGGCCTTTCCGGGCTTAGGCAAGGAATTCATGCCGCCTCTGGACGAAGGCTCCTTTCTCTTCATGCCGACCACCATGGTGCACGCCTCCATGGGCGAGGCCCTCGACATCCTGTCCAAACAGGACATGGCCCTGCAGGGCATTCCCGAGGTTGAGTCCGTGGTCGGCAAGATCGGCCGGGCCGAGACCCCGCTGGACCCGGCACCGATCTCGATGATCGAGACCGTCGTCAACTACAAGCCCGAGTATGTCACCGACACGGCGGGGAGGCGTTTGAAGTTTCGCTACGACCGTCTCGATGAGACCTTTGTCAGAGACGAGAAGGGCGAGTTGATTCCCGACGCGCATGGCCGCCCTTTTCGGCAGTGGCGGGAGAGCATACGCTCGGCGGACGACATCTGGGATGAGATCGTCAGAGTCACGCGCATACCGGGCACCACCTCCGCGCCCAAACTTCAGCCCATCGCCGCCCGTTTGGTCATGCTGCAAAGCGGCATGCGTGCCCCCATGGGCGTCAAGATCAAGGGGCCGGACCTCGCCACCATCGAACAGGTGGGACTGAACATCGAACGCCTGCTCAAACAGGTCCCCGGCGTCGAACCGGCCGCCGTGTTCGCCGACCGAATCGTGGGCAAGCCCTATCTGGAGATCGTGCCCGATCGCGCAGCGCTGGCCCGCTACGGCATTGCCATGCGTGCCTTTCAGGACGTAGTCGAAGTCGCGATCGGCGGCCGCCAGGTCACGACCACGGTGGAAGGACGCAAGCGTTTTCCCGTACGGGTCCGTTACCAGCGGGAACTCCGGGCCGACATAGAGAGCCTCGGCCGCATCCTCGTCCCCGACGCCGCCGGCGTCCAAATCCCCTTGGAGCAGATTGCCCAGATCCGCTACGTCCGCGGCCCCCAGGTCATCAAGAGCGAAGACACCTTCCTGATCGGCTACGTCCTCTTTGATAAGAAAACGGGGCAGGCCGAGGTGGATGTGGTCGAAGCGTGCCAGGCCTACCTGAAGGCCAAGGAAGCCTCCGGCGAACTGGTGATCCCCGCCGGCGTGAACTACAGCTTTGCCGGCACCTACGAAAACCAGCTGCGCTCACAGAAGACCCTCTCGGTGGTCTTACCGCTGGCGCTCTTTGCCATCTTCATGGTCCTCTATTTCCAGTTTCATTCGGTCGTCACGACCTCCCTGGTCTTCACCGGTATCCTCGTGGCCTGGTCCGGCGGCTTCCTCATGCTCTGGTGCTATGGGCAGAACTGGTTCCTCGATTTCTCGCTGATGGGCCTGAACATGCGTGACCTCTTCCATATCCACCCCATCAATCTGAGCGTGGCCGTCTGGGTGGGCTTCCTGGCCCTCTTCGGCATCGCCTCCGACGATGGCGTGGTCATCAGCACCTATCTCGATCAATCCTTCCGCGACAGCCAGACCACCACCATCGAAGAGATCCGCGCGGCCACCGTCCAGGCCGGACAACGGCGGGTCAGGGCCTGTCTCATGACCACGGCCACGACGATCCTGGCCTTGATCCCCGTCCTCACCAGCACGGGGCGAGGCAGTGACGTCATGGTCCCCATGGCCATTCCTTCGTTCGGCGGTATGGCGATCGAAGTGATGACCATGTTGATCGTGCCCGTGCTCTACTGCGCGGTGCAGGAGATAAAGCTCAAGGCGGGGATTGGGGGTGGGCGTTTGGACGGTTAGGACGTGCATGACAATAAACGGCCTGGTTCAAAAGAGTGTGCATATGGGTAACAGTCCGTCTGAGCTGTTTTCGTGCTCGTGCTCAGCGAAGCGGTACTCGTACTCGTAATCGAGAACGCCGAGAAGCCGATTACGAGCACGAGCACGAATGCGATTCCTACGTCGAGTCTTGTAACCCAGAATTGAACCAGACCCAATAAACAGATTTTGGGAGGGGTTCTACTCAGGCGGAGAGCGTCTGGCTGCGCAGGTGGGCCTGGCGAATGGCCCTCTCGACCAACTGCCCGAATCCACCTTCGGCAAACACGGTGAGCGCCGCCTCGGTTGTCCCCCCGGGTGTCGCGACCTTGCGGGTTAAGTCGGCGGGTGTCTCGTTGTCTTGAGCGGCCTGACTCGCCAGCAGTGCAGCGCCCTTGGCGGTCTGGATCACGAGTGTTTTGGCCGTCTCTTCCGACAGACCCAGGGAGACGGCGGCTTCGATCATCTTTTCCATCATCAGGAAGTAGTAGGCCGGACCACTCCCGCTGACGGCGGTCACGGCGTCGATGAGCGCTTCGTCGTCCACCACGACGGCCTCACCCACACAGGCGAAGATGTCCCGAACCTTTGCGAGCAAGGGTCTGGCCCGATCGTTGGGATAGAGGGCGCTGGCGCCTTCGTTGATCAGTGCCGGGGCGTTGGGCATGACGCGGATGATGGGCACATCGCCCAAGACCGCGGCGATATCCGCCATACGCGCGCCGGCAACGATAGAAACGACCAGCGCATCATGGCGCAGGTGTCCTCTAATGCTGTCGAGGGCATCCCGCATCGTTTTGGGTTCGATACTCAGGACGAGAATATCAGCCTTGGCAGCCAGGGGGGCGTTATCGTGGAGAGGCAGAACCCCATACTGTCCGGCCAGTTGCGCCAGTCGTTCGCTCCGCACATCGCTGATGAACACGGCCTCCGGGGCAAAGATACCGGCCGCAATGATCCCTTGGAGAATGGCCTCGGCCATGTTGCCGGCGCCGACAAATCCAATGGTCTCCACGAACAGGCCTCCCATAGAGGCTCTATGAACAGCCCATGGCGTTTCCACAGTTGAAGCACTTATAGCAGGTTCCACTCCGCACGGTGATGGATCCGCAGATGTCACAGAGGGGCGCGTCTGTCTGCATATGTTGGAACTGTGCGTTGAACTCCCTCATGACGTTTTGACTCTTCTGCAGCGCTCCCTCGTCACCGGCCGCGACCCCTGCGTAGGCGACGGCTCGCTGTCCGGCAGGACTGATGCGGTTGTGGAAACCGCTTTCGGGGGCTAGTCCGGTCTCCACCATCAAGGTTGTGCGTTCTGGGGTTAGAGGCGTTCCACCCGTCTTCGCGGCAGGTGCCGTTGACTTGACCTCAGCAATTCTCTGAGCCAGGTTTTTAGTCTTTTCGACGAGTTCCCTGGCCGTGGTGGTGTTGCTGTTTTGACGGGCCGCCGCGGCACCGGTACGGTTGGGCACATTCTTGTCCGCGTACCCGGGGATGAACTGGCACCCCAGCCAGCAGAAGATGTAGTCTATGATACTCTTGGCAAAGGGGATGTCCATATTGGCGGTCATGCCGGCCGGCTCGAAACGAGCGTGTCTGAATTTGTCTACCAGGGTGATGAGCGGCACACCATACTGCAGAGACATGGAAGTGCATGTGCCAATCACATCCATGAGACCGCCGACCGTGCTGCCCTCCTTGGCCATGGTGACAAACATCTCTCCGGGCTGTCCATCTTCGTACAGTCCGACCGTGAGATACCCCTCGTGCCCCCCCACGGAAAACTTGTGCGTAATACTCTGTCGGGTCTCCGGCAATCGGCGTCGGAAGGGTTTGACGGCTGAGGCCTTGATTTCGGCCCGGGCGCCTTTCTGTTCATGCTTCTGGGTGGACAGTGGTTGCAACTGTTTGGACCCATCCCGATAGATTGCCACCGACTTGAGTCCCAACTTCCAACCGTCCATATAGGCACTGGCAATCTCCTCCGTGGTGCTCTCCTTGGGCATGTTGATGGTCTTGCTGATCGCCCCGGAGAGGAAGGGCTGCGCCGCCGCCATCATTTCGAGGTGTGCACTGTAGTGGATGCTTCGCTTACCGTTACGCGGTTTAAACGCACAGTCAAAGACACGCAGATGCTCTTCGCTCAATCCGGGCGCGCCTTCAATGGTCTCGTGCTCGTCCACGTAATCGGAAATGCGCTTGATATCGTCCGCGCCGTACCCCAGTTTTTCCAGAGCCATGGGAACGGTCCCATTGACCAGTTTCAGCATGCCGCCACCGGCGAGTAGTTTATACTTCACCAAGGCGATATCCGGCTCGACGCCTGTCGTGTCGCAGTCCATCAGGAATCCGATAGTCCCTGTCGGCGCCAGGACCGTGGTCTGCGCGTTGCGGAAGCCCTGTCTGGAGCCGGCGTCCAGGGCCTGATCCCAGACATCCCGGGCGGCATCAAGAAGATAGTCCGGACAATGGGCGACGGGGAGATCGTGGGCTACCTTCCGGTGCATGTTAATGACCTTTAGCATGCTGTCCTTATTTTTTTCAAAGCCCGCAAACGGCCCCATGAGTTCGGCCAATTCTGCGCTGACGGCGTAGGCCGTGCCGGTCATGATAGCGGTGATGGCGCCGGCCAAGGCGCGGGCTTGATCTGAGTCGTAGGGCAGGCCCTGGCTCATTATATAGGCGCCCAGATTGGCATAGCCGAGGCCGAGGGGACGATAGCGGTGACTATTCACGGCAATCCGTCTATCGGGGTAGCTGGCATTGTCCACCAGGATTTCCTGAGCCACAATAAAGAGCCGCACGGCCTTTCCGAACCCTTCTACGTCAAAGGCACCATCCTCCTTGCGAAACTTCATTAAATTCAGCGAGGCCAGGTTGCAGGCGGTGTCATCGAGAAACATGTACTCGCTGCAGGGATTGGAGGCGTTAATCGGGCCGGATTCGGGACAGGTGTGCCAGCGATTGATAGTTGTATCGTACTGTATGCCGGGGTCCCCGCAGAGCCGAGCGCCTTCCGCGATGAGTTCCATCAATTCCCGCGCAGAATGTGTCTCGACATCGGCGCCGGTGGTCACCGCCTTCGTGGTCCAAGGGCCGTCCTTCTCAACGGCCTCCATAAACGAATCGTAGACGCGCACCGAGAGATTGGCATTTTGGAACATGACACTGTCGTAGGCCTCGTTGTTGTGCTCCCCAGTGTATCCTGCCTCTATGAGGGCCACCGCCTTCTTTTCCTCATCGCCTTTGGCGGTAATGAACTGTTTGATGTCGGGGTGATCGATTTTCAGAGACTGCATCTTGGCGGCACGCCGGGTCTTGCCGCCCGACTTGATGACGGCCGCAACTTGGTCATAGACCCGCATGAAACTCAGCGGCCCCGAGGGATTGCCACCCCCCGACAGTTTTTCCTTGCTGCTTCGCAACGTTGACAGGTCTGTTCCGGTGCCGGAGCCTTGCTTAAACAACATGGCCTCGCTGGTGGCCAGACGCATGATATCGTCCATGGTGTCTTGGACCGATTGAATAAAGCAGGCTGAACCCTGCGGGTATTCATAACTGCTCTCGCAGGGCACCGCATCCTCGCTCTGGGGATCCCAGTGGTAGTTGTGCGGACTGCCCTTGACACCGTAGACATCAAACAGTCCTACGTTGAACCACACGGGTGAATTGAAAGCCCCGTACTGATTCACACAGAGCCACACGAGTTCGCAATAGAAGATCTCAGCGCTGTCTTGATCGACGAAGTAGCCATCCTTCAGACCGCGGTCGGCGATGGTTCGGCAGACCCGGTGTATCAGTTGCTTGGCAGAATGTTCCCGTTGACCCGATTCCACATCTCCGTAGAAGTATTTGCTGGCGACCACTTTGGTGGCCAACTGACTCCATTCAGCCGGAACCTCAATATTGTCCTGCTCGAAGACGGCATCGCCATTGTCGCTGGATATTTTTGCGCAACGCGTCTCCCACTCCATCTGTTCGAATGGATGGAGGCCCTCCTCAGAGAAGTGATGTTCGACTTTCAATCCTTTTTTGTCGGCCATTTTCCTCTGGTTGACATCACCGTCCGCCGGCTTAGCTTCAAAGGGATTCATGGGATCAAATCTATAGGCCATAGCAATGCCTCCGTGCAAACGAAACCACAATATACGGTATGAATCTCAGCAGGGTACTACAAGATATTGTATGAAACCCGTGAGTCAGTAAGGGGAGCCTACTGAGATTCGCAATGGCTGTAAAGGCCAAAACCGGGAAAATTATCGAGAAATCAGACCCCATTTTCCCCTGTCTCAGCGCTTAGTCCTTGCCATCACTCAAGCTATGGAAAGAAAAAAAACGAGGCCGGGGGTCCCTGTTTTTCAGCGGCGTTTTCACCCTGCAGCGGTGGGGGCTGCTCCGGGCAAACTGACGTCTGATCCGCAAAGGTCTGTTGGGCGGGAAGATGCTAGATCGTAACGAGCTGCTCGGGCCAGGGTTCGCTGGACAAGACACCATTTTTCTCCTCTGGACGAAGGGAGTGCGGGTCATACAATAGGGGCTCTGGGGTATTTAAAATGAGATAATAACCTGGGGATTTAAGGGGAATATTTTCCGGCGGGGCGCATCAAAAAAGGAGACGATGGCTAGTTTGAGAACCAGTTGTAGGCCCGTCTCCTTTATTGCAAAATGCCATCATGCACAAGGCCGCGGCCTGTGCCCGAGACCAACTGATCTCCGCATGCATTTGCAACGATTCAAGTATACGCAACGATGAACACTCTGTCAAGACGTTCTCACGCCTTTTTGTGTGAGTGTCAGTCGTCCCGGGTAACCTGCGGCTCAGGTGAGGGGCGCCGTCAATCCCCGCAGCCGAAGGTCGGGACCCAGGCGTTTCGTCTCCAGGTGACATAGTGGCGTCTGACAGACTTTTCGCGCCAACGCCGTCCCCAAGGAGGCACATCCTTCCACTCCGAGTACCATGGGCGCGATATAGACACACACTTCGTTTGCGAGTCCCTGCTCGATGAATGCCCCCAGCGTCTTGGGACCTCCCTCGACGAGCAACTGTTGAACGCCGCGGGTCCTGAGTTCGTCCTGCAGCGGCCCTAAATCTCCACCTTCGATGTCCATCGTCCAGGTCAGGATCTGCCCGCCACGTCGCTGGATCTCTTTTGCCTTGCCGGCCTCCCTCTTGAGCGTCTGCGCGTCTGTCACAACCAACAGCGGATGATCAGGGGCCGTTTGCAGGAGCTGGCTGTTCAAGGGTATGCGCAAGTCACTGTCCATGACGATCCGCAGCGGGCGCCGCCCGCCCGACGGTCGCGGAGTCAACAGGGGATTGTCGATAAGGACTGTGTTGATGCCGACCAGTATGGCCTGTGTGCGCCTGCGCAGCCGGTGCGCATCGGCTCGGCTCTGTTCGCCCGATATCCAAGGGTTGCGAGTGGGATCTACATGGGCCAATTTGCCGTCCAGGCTCTGGGCCCATTTCAGGACGATCCAGGTCTTCCCCG
>JADFHU010000672.1 GCA_022567055.1 Planctomycetota bacterium | reverse complement strand
AGGTGTTTCCACGGCCACATCATGCACCTGTGCCGACAAGATATGCTTGATATAGGGTTCTTGCACCATCAGCATTCCTAAGAGCCCCTAACAACATGATTCCTCGTTCAAACGGCTTATTCTACGTCTGGACGGCGTCAGGCTCCATCGACCATCCTCGGAGGCTTGCTTCGAGTACCCCACGCTGGCGCTCCGGAGAAGCCTTGCCAGACGCAGAAACGCTCGTTCTTGGTGCGACGATTCATTTTGATAGGCACTCTAAGCCTCTCATGCATGGCATGTGTTAGTGAAAGGTGTGCCAGGCGCAGTAACTTCACCATTGGACATTCCTATTCGATATTCTGCGCTTCGTTTCTGCTGGGAATGATCGGTGGTCTACTTCAGTTTATTCCATTCCTCTTCGGTGGCCTTTGATTTCTGGTATTCCATCATGATTTTCCAGTCCTTCTTTTTGATAAGCAGGGCTTCAAAGTGGATGTAATCTCTGACGGTGTTTCCATCGGCATTCACTGTGGAATAGAGAAACATCCCCGTCTCGTGCGCCGTCGTCTCATCACCCAGGCGCTGGCTGAATCTAAACGAGACACTCGCCTTGATCTTACCCGACTTCGTATCGATAAACCCCTGTTGCCATTTCATCAGCGCTATGGCCAAGGGATAGGCCTCACTGCGCGTGCCAGCCACCAGAACGCCGTCTGGATGACAAGTCGCTCGATAGCCTTCAAAGTCCCCCTTATTGACACAACGCGACACTTCAGACCAGTAAGCATCTAATTCCTTTAACCGTTGTTGGCCAGTCTCTTGGCCCTTGTCGAGCAGTTCCTTCATCGCCGCCATCAGCACGCCCTCCACCTGGGGAGCGACCCGCGAGGCGCCGGGACTCGTCTCGTATCCACCCTGCGCATACGAGATCTCCGTACCGATGTAGCCCGGACCATAGTCCCCGTAAGCGGCCATACAAACCATGCTGTCCGGCTTGAAGGCCTGCGCCGCAATCTGGTACTCTACAAATAGCTCACCGGGCAGGTGCAATACACTGGCAGCGCCCAAGTCGAGGCAGGAGATCTCGGTTTCATGGCCGCTGTTATGTCTCTGTAGCCATGCCAAATGCGACGCGGCCCCGAGTCGCTTCGTGGCCTCGGCATTGGTATCATCCAAGATCGCCAGCAGGTCCGGTTCCACCAAATGCCTGCCAATGGGAAGCCGCACGCGTTTGACACGCCAGCGAATATCCGAGCCAACAATCGGAGTCTTTACCGTTGATTGCCAGGCCCGCTGCATGCCGTCGGCCAGGCGCTGGGCCAGAATCGGTCGCATCTTCTCTGAGCCGTCATTATACTTGCCGGCGGCGATGTTGCCGCCGGCGCCGCTAAAATGAATATGCGTGAGGCCGGGATACTTCGCCTCGCATAGGCTGCGGGCCATACCCACAAAGTCCGCGGACACGTCGCCCTGGCCATAGTGGCTCATCGGATGGGTCGCGTAGTAGCTCAACATCGCAATCGCTTCGTCACCCTCCCAAAAGCTCAGCAGACGCACCCAGGGATCGATCAGGCCTTCGGGTTCGTCGATGGTGGCAGGATCGGTGCAACTGCTCCAACGCATGACCCTCACCCGACCGTCGCTGCCCAGGATGCGTCGGTTGGAGGCCACTTTTTCAACCCTGGCCTTGCCGACACCGAGATGGGTCACGGGCCGGGCATGGGCCACTGCCTCTTGGATGGCCTTGACGCAACGGTCGATCGTCTGGTGGGCAAAGGGGATGTCAAAGTGCTCCGTCTCCATGCCACGTTGCTGAAGCAGGGCCGCCGCGGCGAAATCGCAGCGCGGGCCGTCATGCTGGTGTAGGGCGTGAAGGGCGACTCTGTCCCGGGTCGTGCCGGCCGCCCGGGCCAATGCCTCGCGCCACTGATCGTGGCCGCTGTTACTGATCCCGATCCAATCCACGGCACACAGGACAATCGGTTTATCCCGCCCCATCAGGACAATGCCCCGGGCGCTGAGCGAATCATCGATCTTCCGCGTCAAGGCATAGGCCACCGGACTGCCAATGGGTGGGGTCGCGTCTACGTTGAAAGTGGCGATGCGCAGAGTCTCGTCACCTCTTGCCGGCAGCGCGAAACAGCATAGCCACAAAAGTAGAATGACACTCATGCTTATATATCGCATGGCATGTACCCCTATTAGATAAACTTCGATAACAAGGCTGTGTCGGAAAACTCGATCTGGCTTCGAGCGGCCCCTTTTTCAAATTATTTACCCACGGATCCTTCAAGATAATTTTACATCATTACCACGGAGAAGCCAGTCTTAGGGAAAGGTTCAAGCTTCGCTTGAATTAAGGTCTTCTACCATGGAGAGCATGAAGACACATGAAGGGCTCTCGCCGAGGCTTAAGGGGGTGATCCTTTCTTGGAAGGCTTCTGCTGCGACGTGGGCTGCGCCAGGCTGGCCCACTCTGTATGGAACGGCTTGGTTGCGCCACGCGAGGGCTGTTCAAACAATGCGCCAGCACATAAGAGCAAGAAACTTCCATCCGCTTCACTCACAAACCCATAGGGCCACTCCATTCACTAAACCAGCCGTCATGCGAGGACAAGCCCGTCTCGGCGTGGGAAACCTGTTTCCCTAAGCAGAGGCGGGCGCAGGACTCCTTCGCAGAAGCCTGCGCAGCAGGGCAGGATGGCGATCTGAGCACAAGCCAGACGTCATGACGACGCGACAACCTTCATGTCTCTCCATGATGTTAGAAAATACACCCTTACGCGCTCAGACAATGAGACCCAACTAGTGCTCGAGTACTGAGAGCAAGCTATTACATTGCCCGGCTGAAGTTTTTCTCCATCTTTTCTCTGCGTTCTCTGCGAGCTCTTCGAGAGCCAAACTTTTTCTCGTTCCGGCCGAAGGCCGGTCCGTGATCTATGAATTCCCTGTGGTGCAGCGTAGACCATGCCCATGCCACCCTGGCCGAGCTTGCTCGTGATTTTGTAGTGGGCGATGGTGGTGTTGATCATGGAGTTCTTATACTAGATACTTTCTCACGGAGCCACGGAGACACGGAGGAATGTTGCTTCTCCCCCCCCTGTTTTCTCCGTGCCTTTGTGCCTCTGTGAGAGATAATACTGGTTCCGGCCGAAGGCCGAACTTGCTCGTTATTTTGTAGTGTGCGATGGTGGCGTTGATCATGGCGGGAGTGTAACGGAATATCGTGCTGCTGTCAGCCACCGGCGAGCTTCTTGCCTTGCTTGTCATGGACCCTATTGGGTATCGCTATTTATCTGGCACAAACCGCATTCCAGAGACTATGGTCTCTGCGCAGTTTGTGAACTCGCTGTTGCCTTAGAGTGCCTAACAAAATGAATCGTCGCACCGAAAACGAGCGTTTCTGCGTCTGGCAAGGAAGGCGAAGCAGGCCGTCCGAGGACGGTCGATGGAGCCTAACGCCGTCCAGACGCAGAATAAGCCGTTTGAATGCAGAGTCATTTTGTTAGGGGCTTAGGGATGCTGATGGTGCAAGAACCCTATATCAAACGTATCTTGTCGGCACAGGTGTATGATGTGGCGGTGGAAACACCC
>JADFHU010000671.1 GCA_022567055.1 Planctomycetota bacterium | reverse complement strand
GGCGCGACCAAAAATGGGGAAACCTTGGACCCAAATTTGTCAAACTTATTTCTTGCCGATCCCAAACCATTGAAATTAAAGTTAAGTAACATTATGACGAAATCTTGCATGAGGGTGATAGAGTGAAGCGACGCCAGTCGCTTTTGGGACAATACCAAACCCAGGATCATAGCAGACCCCCAAGTCGTTTTTTTTGCCAGAACAGATTCCGTGGCATGTTCCTGGGAATAACATGAAGTGTTTCTTTTTTGTGATGGAGGATGGAGTCATGTGTAAAAAAGCAATTTTCTTGGTTTCTTTCGCTTTGGCGCTGGGGCTGGTGCTAACCGGCGAAGCCAGTGCTGCTGCTGATCCTGACCTTTTGGGCTGGTGGAGGCTTGACGGTGACGCCACCGACAGTTCAGGTAGCGGCTTGGATGGCACCCTTTTCGGCGGTCCGCAGTTCGGGGAAGGGAAACTCGGCGCTGCGCTGATATTCGATGGCGTGGATGACCGCGTAGAAATGCCTGGTACCAGCATGGCAGAGGGCTTTGGCGGTTTCGAAGGCGAGGTCACCTGGACGGTATGGTTTAAGACGCCCGGGGGCGCCGACATAAACACCATTATGACCCAGGACCCTCCCGGGGCAGCACACGTCAGTGGTAATAGATCCATCAATGTTGAAACCTCAGGCGCGATCAGGGTGCGAGCGAACGGCATTGGGGGTCTGTTGGCCTTCAACTCCAACACGCTCGTGAATGACGACCAGTGGCATCACGTAGCCGTTACGATTGCTTTTGAAACGAACGGAACCAGTGACACGATGAAGGTCTACATTGATGGTGACCTCAGTAAAGGCTACGAGGTCGAGACAGTCAATATTAACCAGAATAGGGGTAACGCTACCAATTTTATCATCGTTCTCGGTTACAATGGTGGGAGGGCTTTTGGTGGCCCGCTTGATGATGTGCGTGTCTACAGCCGCGTGCTGACGGAAGCCGAAATTCAGCTTGTGATGTTGGGCAGTGCAAAGGAGGTGGCCAGAACACCGGTCCCAAAGAACGAGGCAACGGACGTCAGTCGCGATGCCGATGTCCTGTGGGAAGCGGGTGACTTCGCGGCCACGCATCATGTGTACCTCGGCACAAGCTTCGAGGATGCCAACAACGCGACCGTCGACGATCCCGGAGCCGTCATGCTGGGACAGGGGTTGGCGGGCACAAGCTTTGATCCGGGCCGGCTCGACTTCGATCAGACCTACTACTGGCGTGTGGATGAAGTCAACAGTGCACCGGATTTTACGGTCTTCAAGGGAGACATCTGGAGCTTCACGACCGAGCCTTTCTCGATTCCCATCACCGCTATCACCGCCACGGCCTCCAGCTCGTTCGGCGCTTCTGTCGCCGAGAATACCATCAACGGCTCCGGTCTGGTGGATGATCTCCATGGAATCTCCGCCCCCGACATGTGGATCAGCACCGGTATCCCCGCCACGATCGAGTACGCGTTCGACCAGGCCTACAAGCTGCATGAGCTTTGGGTCTGGAATTCCAACCAAACCATCGAGCCCTTCGTGGGATTCGGTGCGAAAGATGTTGTCATCGAACACTCTCTAGACGGCGAGAACTGGACCGTTCTGGAAGGTGTCGGGCCATTGGCACAGGCCCCGGGCAGAAAGGCTTCCGCACACGATAATACCATTGGATTCGGCGGTGCTGTGGCCCAGTATGTTCGGATGACCATCAACAGTGTACACGGTTTCGCCCCGCAGGCCAGCCTGAGTGAAGTACGGTTCTACTCCATTCCGACCTTTGCGACCCGGCCAAATCCCGAGTCAGGTGCAGGTGAGGTGGCAGCCGACGTTGTCCTATCCTGGGGCCGCAATGGACGTGAAGCCGGTCGACACGAGATCTATGTCGGGTCTGATCCCAACAATCTGCCCCTGGCCGCTAGTATCACCGAAGGCGGCTTCGAAACCCTGGCGTTAGATCTCCAATTGGGCGAGACCTATTCCTGGCGTGTCGATGAGGTTAATGACGCCATGGAACCCAGCACCTGGACAGGCGATGTCTGGAGCTTCACAACGGTCGAAGCCATCGTCATCGACGACATGGAGAGCTATAGAGACGAAGAATTTCTCGAGATCTGGGCCACCTGGGCCGATGGTTTCGATGATCCGAGCAATGGGTCCCTGGTGGGCGGCGTCACAGGTACGCCGGAGACCGACATCGTCAATGGGGGCAGTCAATCCCTTCCCATCTCCTATGACAACAGCGCTGCCGCCCAATCCGAGGCCACCCGTGCCTTCGACGCCCCGATGGATTGGACCAAGCACGGCGTTCAGACTCTCGTGCTCTATTTTAGCAGAGGTGTCGACAACACGGGCAATGGTCGATTCTATGTCAAGATCAACGACACCAAGGTCATGTATCCTGGTGATGACTCTGCGCTGCCGCCCGGGTGGGATTTGTGGACCCAGTGGAATATCGATCTGGCAGCGCTCGGAGCGGACCTCTCTAACGTGAGATCTCTCACCCTCGGCATCGAAGGCGCCGCCGCGAAGGGCGTGTTCTACGTCGATGATATCGAGCTGTACAGCGATGCCCCTGCCGCAAGGTCCGAGAAGGTGGTGACCTGGTTTGAGGCGGAATCGGGTGCGATCACCGGACCGTTCCAGACCTTGGAGAGTCCCGCTGCCTCCGGAGGCCAGTACATCATAGTACCGAATGGGGACGGAAGTTCTAACGGTAACCCTGCCGACGCGAGTGACGGCTGGGCGGTGTATACGCTAGACATTCCTGCCGACGGAGATTACATGATCGCATTCCGCGGCTGGAATGAGCGAGGCGGTAACGGCAGTGATGACTCCTTCTGGGTCAACATCCCGGGCATGGTCACAAATGATGAGGCTCAACACGCCTCCGGATGGCTGCGGTCCAACGGCGTACTTCATGGCCCGACCGGCGTGATGGTCTGGGACTTGGTGTTTGACGATCAGGAAGACCGCACGGATCCCGTGGTGTTCACCATGACGGCGGGGCAGCATGAGTTGCAGATCTCGCGTCGCGAAGATGGAACCGGTCTGGATGCCATCGCGATCTTGAGTGCGAACTAAGGCCTAAAGTAAGAAGAGGTTCAAGAATTGGACGCCGCTCCTCCCATGGAGACCGCTACTTCCCCGACTCCATCGACGAAGTACGAATCTACGATCGAGCCTCAAGTGATGCCGAGATGGCGTGGCAGGTCGAACTGAACCGTTTGACAAGCCCTAACCGGGACCTCCAAGAACTCAAAAGTACAAGGCCCGTACTGAAAAATACAGGCCCTTTTCTTATTCTCTCTCACGGAAGACACGGAGGTTTTCTCTTAGCGGTTGCGCAGAAATAAATTCACAATTTAGAGGGAGCAAATTGGCGTTAGGGATCGGCAAGAAATAAATAGGACATTTTGGGGTTCAAGTGTGCCGTAGATTTGGTCGCGCCGATTGAGCCAAACCGGAGGTGTAGTGGGCTACAGTGAGGATTTGGCGAATGAGAAGCGGCCAAAGATGCGGTGCAATTGGGCATCCAAAAGTCCAAGTTATTTCTTGCCGGTTCCT
>JADFHU010000670.1 GCA_022567055.1 Planctomycetota bacterium | reverse complement strand
TTAAACTTGTTGTTGGCACTCATTGTCGCGTTCATTGTTGTTGCCACCTTGTTGCCCATGGTTTCCATGGACCTAGGCGGATTGGGTTAGGAGTATCAGACATGAGCAAACAAGCGCAGAGGCGCAGAGCATTCACCCTGGTTGAGCTACTCGTAGTGATCGTCATTCTCAGCGTGCTGGTTGGCTTTCTCGCCCCTAATCTGTTCAAACAGGTCGGTAAATCCAAAGTGCAGGTCGTGAAGCCCAAGATGACGGTCATCGAAGGTGCCATTTACCGATTCTATATGGATGTGGAGCGTTATCCTGACGAATCGGAGGGGCTTGACGCGCTAGTCGAAAATATCAGTGACGCCGAGGGATGGGACGGGCCCTATTTGAAACGCAGTCAGATCGTGGATCCCTGGGGCAACCCCTATATCTATCTCCCCGAGGGCCAGATCAATCCGGGCAGCTTCGATCTGATCTGCACCGGGGCGGACGGCCAGGAAGGGGGCGAGGAGGGCACGGAAAACGCTGACATTTACAATGACTGAGTCTCATCGAGCTGACCCACCCATGACAGAGCCGATTGACAAGAAATGTCGCGATCTCCATCTCCCCCAGGAGGGCTTTACCCTCCTGGAACTCTTGGTGGTGCTGGTGGTACTCTCCGTCGCGACGGGTCTGGGAGGGGGGCTTTACGTTGGGACCTATCAAAAACTATTGGTCACCCGGGCGGCACGGGGCATCTACACCATGGCCCAATACGCACGCGTGGCTGCCATTGAAAAGCAGGAGTCGATGCGCATGGTGTTTGACAAGGAGCAAAAACGGGTCTGGCTGGAAACGACTCAATTCAATCTACGAACCGAGACGTCGGAACAGATCGTTGTGAGCAATCCCTTCTGCCGGCCGGTGCAGTTGGCGCCGCAAGTCGACTTGGAAGCTGTCCTGGTCCAGGCCCGGCGGCGAGGCGGGGATTCCGAGAGCGAGGCCCGGCAGACCCTCACCTTCTACCCCGACGGCACTGCGGACACCGCCGCCATCCAGGTGGGCAACGGCGTGACCCACTACAGCATCGGCATCTCGCCCTCCACGGGAAAGGCACGCTTTGTGAAGGGCGAAGCCAAGGATCTGGGCAGTACCACCATCGATTTGGATGCGCAATGAAACGGACGAATGCTAGAACTGGTTTTAGTCTGGTCGAGGCCCTGGTCGCCAGCGCGATCCTTTCAGGCGTGGTGGTGACCGTGGGCGCGATCGGTTCGCGCGCCCTGGTGGCAACGCGTCAGGACAGTCAGTATGAGCGCGGCGCCGCCTTGCTGGACCGACAGTTGACCATGATTGACCATATGGGCGTCGCTGCGTTTATCCAGAGCGGTCAGACGGAAGGGGATTTTGGTGAGTTGGCGCCCGGCTACCGTTGGCGGGTCGTGACCCGCTATCTGGAAGTGGATCAGCTCTACCAGGTGTCGATCGCGGTCATCTGGGTCGACCGGAGCCGCCCCAAGCAGCTCGTAGCAGTTACCAGACTCAACGACACGGGAGGGCTGTTGCTGTGAGGCCAGGAAAGAATGATCGGACATTGCCGGTGGAGGACCGGGCATTCACGTTGGTCGAGGTCCTGGTGACACTCACCATCGCATCCTTCGTGACGGTCGTGGCCATGAGCAGTCTGAAGACGATGTCCACCACCAGTACCCGGATCCAGACGCATTCCGATCGCGCGGCGGAATTGCGCTTTGCGGCGGCGCGTCTACGGCGGGACCTGAAAAACGTCTATCGGGATAAAGAGGCCAGACGCCAGAAGTTTGTGGCCACGCTCGAGCCTTCCGGTTCAGGGGATCGGCTCTTTCTGACCTTTTACTGCCTCTCGCGAACCAAGGCCCGCCCCGCGGAGCCAGAGGGAGACGTGTGTGAAGTGGAGTATTTCTTGCAGCAGACCGAGCGACGCTCGGCCCTCATGAGACGTCATCAGCCCAATCCCCATCCCGAGGGCCAGGGCCGGGGTGATCGTGACGGTGAACGTGGCGGTATCTTGTCTGTCATGGCCGAAGGCATCGGTCTGTTCAAGGCCCGCTTTCACGATGGTCAGGAGTGGCAGGAACACTGGGCCCAAGACACCCAGACGCTGCCGGAACTGGTGGAAGTGACGCTGGGCCTAGCCGTCGACCCGGAAAAACCGCCGCTGCTCGAAACGGTACTCGTCACCTTGAAGCGTGCGACGGGTCAGATGGACAGCGGGTTTGGAGGGGGTGGCGGCGGGAATCGAGGCGGCGCCTCGAACAACGCCTCTTCTCAGAATGAGCGCGGAGGGGCGAGGTAGCGATGTCGCGAGCGCAGAAACAAAGAGGTTTGGTGCTGGTGACGGTCTTGTGGGTGGTTGTCCTGCTCATGATCATGGCCGGCTCCGTTGGCAGGACGAGTCGTCTGCACACCAAAATGGCACACTATCAGGCTCAATCCCTCCGGTGCCAGTGGGGGGCGCGAGCCGGTGTCGAGACGGCGATCGCGATACTCAACGAGGACGTGACGAGCACCGATAGTCTGTCCGATCTCTGGAGTGACAACGACGAGGATTTCAAGGACATCAGCCTCAGCGGTTGTCATTTTACGGTCCGTGTTCTCGATGAGTCGGGCAAGCTCGACATCAATGGGGCCACTAAGCAGCAGCTCATGGCCCTGCCCGACATGGAGGAGCCCATTGCCGACGCGATTCTGGATTGGCGGGATGAGAACAGTCGGCCCTCTGACCAGGGCGTCGAGACCGGTTACTATCGCAATCTGACCTTTCCCTATGAGTGTCGCAACGGCCCCTTCCGGACCATCCGCGAACTCCTCCTGGTCAAGGGTGTCACTGAAGATCTGCTCTACGGTGAAGACACCAACTTCAACGGCCTGCTCGATCTGAATGAACGGGATGGCGATGAGAGCCTGCCCATGGACAATGGTGACAGTGAACTCGACAGGGGATGGATCGCCTTTCTGAGCTGCTACGGCGAGAAGAAGAATACCAATAGTGCCGGTCAACCCCGCATCAACATCAACAGCGCGGATCAAGGGGAATTGGAACGTAGCCTCAGTCTGACCTCCGGTCAGGCCCAGTGGATCGTCGACAATCGAAATTCGGGATTTGAGAGCAGCGCAGACATCCTGGGCTCCGATAAGCAGTCCCAGGGCGGCGATCCCGATGATCCGGCGCCGCTGGACCAGGACACTTTTCGTAACGTGGTGGATTCGATCACCATTTTTGATGACAACAATGCCCCGGTTCGCGTCAACGTCAATACGGCCCCCAAGGAGGTACTGATGGCGCTCTTGGAGTCGCCGCAGGGCAACGACGAACTGGCGCTCAGCATCATCGACTACCGAGAGGGCTTCGTCGGCGGCATCGCGAACGTGGCCGACCTACTGCAGGTCGAGTCGCTTAGCCGGAACCAATTCAAGAAGATCGTCGACCGGGTGACGGTGCGATCCGATCTCTTTTGCATCTACAGCGTCGCCACTGCGGATCGAACCGGCATCAGCGGTGCGACGGAGGTTGTCGAGGCCGTGGTCGATCGCAGTGCGAATCCCACCGCAATACGTTACTGGTATCAA
>JADFHU010000669.1 GCA_022567055.1 Planctomycetota bacterium | reverse complement strand
CATTCATATAGGTTCCTGTCAAGTAGGAATAGACCTTCCCCCTTCCCTGATTAGAGGCGCTTTCCTGAGTAGTTTCATGCCGCTGTCGCGGCTAGGTTGCTCCAGGGAAGCCGCTGTTGTCCTGGTATGTTGACTCAAATGGACCGGGTACACACCACATGCAACAGCCCCAGGACCGCCATGGCGGTCCTGGGGCTGTTTTCCATTGATCGGCCTTCCCCTCGGGCATATAATCATTTAACCATTATGTATGGTTGTTAGATCAAATTTTCTATCAGTGACACGCCTCTTAAGAAATGGGAGAGAATATGACCACCACGACGAAGACTCCCGAGACAATGTCCGCTCCCGCGACTGAACTGCCGCCTCCCCTCCAGCTTTTGAACATGATCACGGCCCCCTGGGTCACGCAGTCTCTCTACGTCGTATGCAAGATGGGAGTGCCGGACTTGTTAAAGGAAGGGACGAAATCCTCAGCCGCGCTCGCCAAGGCGACGGGAGCCCATGAGCCCTCACTTTTTCGCGTCCTGCGTGCCTTGTCTTCGATCGGCGTCTTCGAGGAGAAGGAAACGCGGCACTTCGCCCTCGGTCCCCTGGGTCAGTTCCTGCGCAAGGACGTCCGGGGCTCGATGCGCAACATGGCGCTTTTTCAGGGCGCGCCCGACCATCACAAGGGCTGGACGGGACTCCTGCACGCGGTCAGGACCGGAAAGTCCGGCTTCACCCACGTCCACGGGGAGAACATCTTCGAGCGCTTCAAGAAGGACAAGGAATACTCCGAGGCCTTCAACGGGGCGATGACCGAATTGTCCCAGATGGAGGCGGCGCTCATCCTTGAGGCTTACGATTTCGCTGAGATCAAGCAGCTCGCGGACATCGGCGGGGGCCACGGGTATCTGATGGCGGAGATCCTCAAGAAAAATCCTTCTATGCGGGGCATTGTGTCGGACTTGGGGCACGTCCTCGAGGGCTCAAAAGAGCCCTTGAAGCGCGCGGGCCTCGCCGACCGCTGCAACGTGGTCGAGGGAGATTTCTTCAAGGCCGTCCCGGCCGCGGAAAACTACATCACCAAGCACATCATGCACGACTGGGACGATGAGGGCTGCGTGAAGATCCTCAACTGCATGAAGCGCGCCATGGTCGGCAAAGGGAAGATCCTCATCGCCGACTCGATCATCCCCCCGGGCAACGAGCCGGCCTGGCCCAAGCTCCTCGACCTCGAGATGCTCAACTCCTGCGATGGGGGCAAGGAACGCACGGAATCCGAGTTCGAGGCGCTCCTCAAAGCCGTAGGCTTCCGGCTCGAACGCGTCGTGCAGACCTCGGGCGACATCGCCCTTATCGAGGGCGTTTCAGCCTAGCTGCGTCAAGGCCCATATCAAGAACGCTCATTTTCGGGTCTTGGGCGTTAAATAACCTGCTGTTATATTTGGAGCATGGATGCGCCCCGGGCCTCGGCGAAGAGCAATCGACGTGGCTGTCCGGATAGGACAGTAGCCAAAGTTTCAGTCTTGTTATCTGGTGCTCGCATTCATGATCGTCAAGCCCACGATCTTTTTACCGTCACTCATGGAATTAGACCCCTGAAGTTTCAAAGAATGCGACCGATCACTCGAATTGGACGGTCTCTGTGCTCAGGGTTGGAAGAATTGGCAGCAGACCCTCAGGTGTGGCCGCCGGCAAGACCTTTTGACGTTTCTCAGCTTCCTGCGGAGCCTCTGATGGTTTCCACCCAGTGCAGGGCCTTGACTCCGGTGCCGTCGGCGATCTGGTGCCGGCAACTGAATCCGCTCGCCACTATGCTGGCCCCTGCCGGGGCGCTGCGGATAGCGGGGAAGAGTCGGTCCTCGCCGATCTGCATCGATAGGGCAGAGTGCTCCTTTTCGTGTCCGAAGGAACCGGCCATGCCGCAGCAGCCGGCGTTGATCTCGGAGACGGTGAGGTCCGGGACGCGTTTGAGCAGCGTTTGCATGGCATCGGTGCCGTAGAGGGCCTTCTGGTGGCAGTGACCATGGATGAGAAGGTTCTCATAGGGCGAGCTGAACTCACAGTCCAGTCGACCTGCCTCCACCTCTCGCATCAGGAAGTCATCGATCATCATCACGTTTTTCTTGGTGCGTTGACCGAGCGCTTCATCATCGAGCAGATCGGGCAGGTCGTCCGTCAGGGCAGAGCAGCAGGAGGGTTCACAGACCACGATCTGGAGGTCCAGCCTATGGTAGTCGTCCAGTTTTCTGAACGTCTTTTCGCCCTGGCGTTTGGCTTCGCGCAAGAAGCCGTGGCTGATCTTCGGTCGCTGGCAGCAACCCGCCTTGGCGAGGAGGACCTGATACCCGCAGGATTCCAGCAGTTCGACGGCGGAAATGCCAATCTGAGGCTGATGGTAGTTCATATAGGTGTCATCGAAGAGGACGACCGCCTGGCGCTCTCCATTGCTCGGCTTGGATCTTCGGGCGAACCAGCGTGGGAAGGGCTTGGTGGCGTAGCGGGGCAGCGGTCGTTGACTGTCGAAGCCGGTTGCCCACTCGATCAACTGGAGCAACAGGGGGCTGCGCAGGAAGTGGTTGACCAAGTAGGCCGGAGGGCCCGCCAGCGCCCGCGCGAGTGAGCTGGAGCCGGCGATCATTCTGTCTCGCAGACGCGTCCCATGGGCATCGTAGTATTTCTGTAGGAACTCGCCTTTGAGCTGTGCCATGTCGACGTTGCTGGGACATTCGGACTTGCACGCCTTGCAAGAGAGACAGAGGTCCATCACCTCGAAGAGTCGTCGGTCGGTCATGCCCTGTGGGCCCAGTTGACCGGTCATGGCCAGACGCAGGGCATTGGCTCGGCCGCGCGTGGAGTGTTCCTCGTCCCGGGTGGCCCGATAGCTGGGACACATGGTCCCATCGAGCATCTTACGACAGTCGCCGACGCCGGTACACATCTCCACGGCGCCGGCGAAGCTGCCTGCGGCCCGGTAATGGTACTCCGTGGGCTCCACGGACGTCTGGTAGCGGGTGCCATAGCGTAGATCATGGTCCATAGGATTCGCATCGACGATGGTGCCGGGGTTCATCAAGCCGTCCGGATCGAAGAGCTGCTTGACGGCTCGCAGGGCCTCATAGATCTGCGGCCCGAAGAACTCCGACAGAAAAGGACTGCGGATGCGACCGTCGCCATGTTCGCCGCTCCAGGCGCCGCCATACTTCTTGACCAGGTTGAAGGAGTAGTTGGCGATGGCCTTTAAATGGTCGATGTCCTCTTGTTCCTTGAGATTCAGGATCGGCCTGACGTGGATGAGCCCGACGCTGGCGTGGGCGTACATGGCCGCCTTGACGTCCCGCGCCTGGCAGAAGGCCAAGATCTGCTCGATGTACTCCGGCAACACCTTGATGGGGACGCTGGCGTCTTCTATGAAGGGCAGGGGCTTACGGTCGCCCTTCATGCCCAACATCAAGCCCAGACCGTTCTTGCGTACACCCCATACCTTGGCCTGTTCACTGGGCTCGCTGATGACGGGCCAAAGGTAGCCTAGCTTCTTTTGTTCTAGATCCCGTGCGCGCCGTTCACATTTCTGTAGGGTCTGGGCCGCTGTGTCAC